>CAMVBT010000014.1 GCA_947165805.1 uncultured Clostridia bacterium | reverse complement strand
CGATTTCTTCTCCCTCATGGCTTACTACACTGCCGCGGACTGCATCAGGCGCGTCTGCTCGGCATACAAGTACGGCAGAGACACCTACGACGAAGCGATAAAGGCCGCCGAAAAGACCGTCCGCGAGTATGACGGCTTCACCGCCCACGTCCCCGCGTGGTACTGAAAAAGTGAATGGTGAATAGTGAATAATGAATAGTGAATAATTATGGTATCGCCCTCGGCGATAATATTTAAAATAGTCGGCGAAACAACGGTTCACTATTCACTTTAAAAACTGTATCGCCCTCGGCGATGATATTTTAAATAAGTCGGCGAAGCCGACACCACAACTGTTAACTGTACACTGTTCACTTGAAAAGAAAGCTATACGTTTTATGAAAAATATCGTATTGATCGGGATGCCGGGGTGCGGTAAAAGCACCGTCGGCGTTATCCTCGCAAAGACACTCGGTATGCGCTTCGTCGATACCGACCTGATAATACAGCAGCAGAACCATGACCTGCTTTGGCATCTGATAGAAAGATACGGAGTCAAGGGGTTTGAGAAAATGGAGGAGGAGGCTCTCCTCTCCGTCACCGACACCGAAGATACCGTCATAGCCACGGGCGGCAGCGCCGTCTTCTGCGAGCGCGGAATGAACTTCCTGCGGCAGACGGGAATGTGTATATATTTAAAGGTGCCCTGCGACGAGCTCGAACGCAGGCTGAAAAACATAAAGACCCGTGGTATCGCCGCGGCAAAGGGCATGACCGTCGGGGAGATATTCGCGGAGAGAAGCCCATATTATGAAAAGTACGCCGACTTCGTTATCGACTGCGGCGGTATGCACATCGAAGATATGACCGCGGTAATTGCCGACCGCGCGGGTAAGGAAAATGAGTGAAAAGATACAATACCGCCATGAGCTGAAATACCGCATCAACGGCGGCACATACCATATACTGCGGCAGCGCTTCAGGGCCGCCATGATGCCCGATACCCACACCGCGGACGGGCTCTACCGCGTCACGAGCCTCTACCTCGACGACGCCTATCACACCGCCTACCGCGACAAGGTGAACGGCGCCCTGCACCGCAAGAAATACCGGATAAGGGTCTACGACCTCGGGAAAAACGTGATAAACCTCGAGGAAAAGGTCAAGGACGACTGCATGGGGTACAAGAAGAGCACCCCGCTGACCATGGAGCAGTACAGGCTGCTGCTTGACGGCGACTGCTCGTTCTTCGCGGACGAGAGTTACGCCGATACAGCCGGCGGCGACCTGTTCGCGTCGAGCTCGGCGGTCAGGGTGATGCCCGCCGTGATAGTCGATTATATCCGCGAACCCTACGTCTGCTACGCGGGAAATGTGCGGATAACGTTCGATATGAAGATAGCGGCGTGTACGAACAGTCTCGACCTGTTTGACCCCGAAAACGTATATGAGACCATAATGCCCGAGAACGAGATCATTCTTGAGATCAAGTATGACAACTTCCTCCCCGCGCATATCGGCCAGCTTCTGACCGGGATATCCACCGCCGAGGAAGCGTTCTCGAAATTCATTCTGTGTACCGATAAACTGGGCGAACAGCGCCCTTTGAAACATCTGTCTGACCGGAGGTAACCGACTATGCAGCCCAAGCTCATGAGCATTGTTGACGAAGCGATCGCGCTTTTCGGCGACGATCTGAAATTTTCCGCACTCACACCCGCCGCCATTCTCGCGGCAATGCTGGCCTCGCTCATCTGCGGCGTCATAATTTATCTCGTTTACCGTTTCTGCTATCGCGGAGTGGTATACAGCGACAATTTCAATGTTCTTCTCGTGATGATAACCTCGATAACCGGATTTATCATAATGACCATAAGCTCGAACGTCGTGCTGTCACTCGGTATGGTGGGCGCGCTGTCGATCGTGAGATTTCGTTCCGCTATCAAGGACCCGCTGGATATAGGCTTCCTGTTCTGGTCGATAGCCTCTGGTATCACCGCGGGCGCGGGACTGTACTTCGTGGCGCTGCTCGGAACTGTCGTTATAGCGGTGGTGTACATACTCTTCTCGATGCTCAAGAAGACAAAGCGCAACTACCTGCTCATAGTGCATTATGAAGACGCGGCGGAGGACAACGTGAACGCCGTCCTCGGCGGAATGAAGTACCGCCTCAAGAACAAGACCAAGACCGGCGACCGCAACGAGATCACTATCGAGATCAAGGTGAAGAACAACGACACCTCGGGACTGTCGCGCTTCAAGGGCATCGACGGCGTGACCTCTGTGACCCTCCTCGAATACAACGGCGAATATATGAACTGACACGGCGCGTCATCCGGCTGCCTGTTCCGCCCCGCCGCGGAGGCGTGTCCGTACAAATAAATAAACTCATATCTGTTGAAAATAGCTATTGACAAACGTGATAAAAGAAGTTATAATATACTTTAGCGCAAAAAAGCACCATTGCAAAAAAGCGTGACCGCAAAAAAGCGTTTACGCGGAAAAGCTTTAAAGGAGTATGTCATGCCTCTTATTATCACAATACTTGTGCTGTACATCGCACTGGCGGTCGGCATAGGTATCTACTGCAACAGAAAAGCGAACACGGTAAACGAGTACGTCCTCGGCGGCAGAAGCGTCGGTCCGTGGATAACGGCGTTCGCTTACGGAACAAGCTACTTCTCCGCCGTAATATTCGTCGGCTATGCCGGCAAATTCGGCTGGAACTTCGGTATTTCCTCTACATGGATAGGTATAGGAAACTGCCTTATCGGCTCGCTCATGGCGTGGGCGCTCATGGGAAGACGCACACGCGTAATGTCCAAGCATCTTGAGAGCTCCACGATGCCGGAATTCTTCGAGAAGCGCTACATGAGCAAGACTCTCAAGATCGTTGCCGCGATCATCGTTTTCATCTTCCTGATACCTTACACTGCCTCCGTTTACAACGGACTTTCGAGACTGTTTGAAATGGTATTCCACGTTGACTACTCGATCTGCGTCATAGCTATGGCGGTAGTCACGGCGGTATATGTTATCCTCGGCGGCTACAAGGCGACGGCTTACAACGACTTCATTCAGGGCATAATAATGCTCATAGGCATAGCCGCTGTCGTTATAGCCACACTTGCCAACAAGGGCGGCTTCTACGAGGCTCTGAACCAGATGTCGCAGATACCCAACGAAAAGGGCGTTCTCGCGGGCATGCAGGGCGCGTACTCGAGCTTCTTCGGCCCCGACCCGATAAACCTGCTGGGCGTTATCATTCTGACATCGCTCGGTACATGGGGACTTCCGCAGATGGTCACCAAATTCTACACGATCAAGAACGAGCGTTCCATAAAGTCCGGAATGATCGTTTCCACAGCCTTCGCGCTTGTAGTCGCGGGCGGCTGCTACTTTCTCGGCGGCTTCGGACGCATCTTCGTTGAAGCCGACGCGAACGGCGCACCGGCAAGCGGCTTCGACGGCATTATCCCTGCCATGCTCGAAAGCCTGCCCGATCTGCTGATCGGTATCGTGGTCGTGCTGGTACTTTCCGCTTCTATGTCCACTCTGTCCTCGCTGGTCCTCACATCGAGCTCGTCGATAACTCTCGACCTGATAAAGCCCATGATGAAGAACAAGCTCGACGAAAAGAAGCAGCTCATAATTCTCCGCGCTTTCGTCGCGGTGTTCCTCGTAGTTTCCGTTATCATCGCGCTCAACAAGAACGCTCTCATCTCCGACCTTATGGGTTATTCGTGGGGCGCACTGGCAGGCGCATTCCTCGCGCCGTTCCTCTACGGCCTGTTCTGGAAGAAGACCACCCGTGCCAGCGTATGGGTAAGCTTCATCTTCGGCATAGGCGTGACTGTTCTGCACCTGATAATGGCGTCCGCGGGAATGCTCTCCGGAACGTTCCTCGGCTTCACGGTCGCGTCGCCTGTAAACCTCGGCGCGTTCACGATGGTCGGCTCGCTGATAATCGTTCCGATAGTCAGCCTTATTACCCCGAAGATGCGCAAGATCGACCTCGACTATATCTTCAGCTGCTACGGCAAGAAGGTAGTCGTTAAGCAGAGCGAGGCTATAACCTCGGGTGAAGAGGCCTCGGAAGAAGCCGCTCCCGCAAAGACCGCGACCCGCGCCGAAGGCACAAAGCAATCTAATAACGGCTCGAAGAAGAAAAAGAAGAAAAAATAAATTATGATATAAAAGGAGAAGAAAAATGTTTTTTGACAAAGACGCGGAAACAATGCCGCGAGCAGAGCTTGAAAAGATACAGCTCGAAAAGCTGAAAAAGACGGCAGTCTACTGCTATGAGAACGTTAAGCTCTATAAGGACAAGTTCGATCAGGCGGGCTTCGATCCGTACAAGATAACGGACCTGAGCGACCTTAAGCGTATGCCCTTCACCACCAAGACGGATTTCCGCGACAACTATCCTTTCGGCATGTTCGCGGTGCCGATGAAGAAGATAGTCAGGATGCACGCTTCGTCCGGTACCACCGGAAAGCCTACTGTCGTAGGATATACGAAGCATGACCTCGATATATGGAGCGACTGTGTAGCGCGTATAGTTGCCGCGGCAGGCGCCACCGAGGACGATATCGTGCAGATATGTTTCGGTTACGGTCTGTTCACCGGAGCTCTCGGTCTGCACTACGGACTTGAAAAGCTCGGCGCGGCTGTAGTCCCGAACGCTTCCGGCAACACCGAAAAGACAGTCATGATGATGCGCGATTTCGGCACGACCGCGCTTGTTTCCACACCGTCCTACGCCCTGCGTATAGGCGAGGTGATGCAGGAGGTCGGCATAAAGCCCGAGGAGATAAAGCTGCGTCTCGGACTGCTCGGTTCCGAGGGTGCCACTCCCGAGATGCGCGACCAGATCGAGAAGAACCTGCATATGTTCGTTACCGACAACTACGGCATGAGCGAGCTCATGGGACCCGGCGTTTCCGGCGAATGCACCGAGCGCTGCGGTATGCACTTCAACGAAGACCACTTCCTGCCCGAGATAATCGACCCCGAGACCGGAGAAGTTCTCCCCGAGGGCGAGAGCGGCGAGCTCGTCGTTACGACTCTCGACAAGGAGGGTCTGCCCGTACTGCGTTACAGGACGCACGACATAACCTCGATAACTTATGAGAAATGCCGCTGCGGCAGAACTCACGCGAGAATGATGAAGCCCACCGGCAGAACGGACGATATGCTGAAAATACGCGGCGTCAATATATTCCCGTCGCAGGTAGAGAGCGTTATCATGGTAATACCCGAGATAGCTCCGTACTATCAGCTCGTGGTAGGCAGAGAGGGCTCCGCGGACAATCTTGAGGTAAGGGTGGAGCTCGCGGACGCTTCGCTGCTCACGGATTACAGGAACCTTGAGGAGCTCCGTTCGAGGATACATCACAACTTAAAGACCGTTCTCGGCATCAGCACAAAGGTATCTCTCGTTGAGCCCAAGTCTATCGAGCGCACAGCCGGCAAGGCTAAGCGCGTCATAGACAACCGCCCGAAGGAGACAGCCACATTCTCCGTTGAGAAGTAAGGAGGAGCCGCTATGGACAGCATTTATGAGCGCCTTAACAACGTGTTCAGGGACTTTTTCGACGACGACGATATCGAGCTCGACGCGGACACCACCGCCGACGATATCGAGGACTGGGACAGCCTCAACCACATCACTTTGATGTCCGCAGTCGAGGACGAGTTCGGACTGCGCTTCACAATGGGCGAGGTCTCGGGAATGAAGAACGTCGGCGAAATGGCGGAGATAATCAAAAAGCGCGGTAAGAAGCTGTGATTTTTGGTGATGTTGTCGGTTGACTTTTCCGCTCCGGCAGAATATAATAATAAATAAGAACAACGGCGTTCCGGCATTCTTTTTGTGTGCCGGAACGCTTTTTGCGCTGTAAAGCGCATTTCAGCCAATGGGAACCTCTAAAAACCCAATTTGAGAGAAAAAGAGCTATCCACGCCGTCTACTGCGTCAAACCTCCTAACCGGGCGCCAGCCCGGCTTCGTCGGCTTTCCTTGTATCCGACGCAGCTATCTCATTTTCTCTTTTCAAAGCGGTTTTTAGAGGTACCCAATAAATAACAGAGAGGTATTCCGGAAAATGAACGAAACAGTTGATATCACGAAGATCTTCGGCGAGGACGTGTTCGACGAGTCCACGATGCGCCAGCGCCTGCCGAAAGAAGTGTTCAAGAAGCTCAAAGCAACGATGAACACCAACCGCGAGCTCGACAGCTCCATAGCCGAGAGCGTCGCCGCGGCAATGAAGGACTGGGCGGTCGAGCGCGGAGCCACGCACTTCACGCACTGGTTCCAGCCGATGACGAACATCACCGCCGAGAAGCACGACAGCTTCATAGCCCCCACAGGCGACGGCACAGTCATAATGGAATTCTCCGGCAAGGAGCTCATCAAGGGCGAGCCGGACGCTTCGTCGTTCCCGTCGGGCGGCATACGCGCCACCTTCGAGGCGAGAGGCTATACCGCGTGGGACCCCACTTCCTGCGCCTTCATCAAGGACGGCACGCTCTATATCCCGACCGCGTTCTGCTCCTACACGGGCGAGGCTCTCGACAAGAAGACCCCCCTGCTGCGCTCCATGGACGCTCTGTCAGATCAGGCCGTGCGCATACTCCGGCTGTTCGGCAACACCTCGACAAGGCGCGTAAACGCCACGGTCGGCGCGGAGCAGGAGTATTTCCTCATAGACAGAAAGGTCTACGAAAAGCGCAAGGACCTTATCTATACCGGCAGAACACTGTTCGGAGCTCCGCCGCTTAAAGGTCAGGAGATGTCCGACCACTATTACGGCGCGATAAACTCCCGGGTCTACGCGTTCATGCGCGATCTCGACATGGCGCTGTGGAAGCTGGGCGTGACGTCCAAGACCGAGCACAACGAGGTGGCTCCGGCTCAGCACGAAATGGCGCCGATCTACTCGGGAGCCAACGCCGCCGCCGACCAGAACCAGCTCACAATGGAGGTCATGCAGAAGACCGCTCTGCGGCACGGCATGGTCTGCCTGTTGCATGAGAAGCCCTTCAACGGCGTGAACGGCTCGGGCAAGCACGACAACTGGGGGCTTTCCACCGACGACGGGCAGAACCTGCTCTATCCCGGCAAATCGCCGACCGAGAATATGCAGTTCCTCACCTTCCTCGCCGCGGTCATAAAGGCCGTGGACGATTATCCGGAGCTGCTGCGCCTGTCCGTGGCGACGGCAGGCAACGATCACCGTCTCGGCGGCAACGAGGCTCCGCCCGCTATCGTGTCCGTGTTCCTCGGCGAGGAGCTGGACGCCGTGGTCAATTCGATGATAAGCGGCGAGAAGCTCGACAAGAAGTCCTCCGAGTTCGACCTCGGCGTAATGGCTCTGCCGCGTTTCAAGAAGGATTCCACAGACCGCAACAGAACGTCGCCCTTTGCATTCACCGGCAACAAGTTCGAGTTCAGAATGGTCGGTTCGTCGCAGAACGTGGCGACTGCCAACATAATCCTCAACACCATAGTCGCCGAGGAGCTGCGGCAGTTCTCCGACGAGCTGGAGTTCAAGGCCGCGGAGGGCGGTGAGGCATTCAGCAGGAACGCTTTCGATATCGCTCTGCATGACCTGCTTGTGCGCACGTTCCGCGAACACAGGCGCATAATCTTCAACGGCAACGCCTACGACGAAGCGTGGCTCGAGGAGGCGAAGCGCCGCGGGCTGCCGAACCTCGTTTCCTCGGTGGACGCGATACCGCACTTTGAAGATGAGAAGAGCGTCGATGTGTTCACCCGCCACAAGGTATTCACCGAGCGCGAAATACACGCCCGCACCGAGATACTGCTCGAAAACTATTACAAGACCGTGAACATCGAGGCTCACACAGCCGTGGATATGGTGCAGCACCAGTACGCTCCCGCTGTCATGGCGTTCGAGAAGTTCCTCTGCGATACGGCGTTGTCGAAGAAGAACGTCGGCATCGACGCGAAGACCGAGCTGGACGCCGCCGCCAGAGTGTCGGGGCTCGCCGCGGATATGAACGACAGGCTCAATGAGCTTTCGGCTCTGCTGGACGAGGTGGGCTCCATAGCCGATGTGCGCGATACGGCGGTGTTCTTCCACGACAAGGTGCTTGCGAAGATGAACGAGCTCCGGGCTGTGGTCGATGAGCTCCAGACTATCGTGGGCGACGACTTCTGGCCTGTGCCTACCTATGGAGATATCCTGTTCAGCGTACAGTAATATAGGGAGAGATAATTATGCCTGCAAATAAACTTTATGAAAGTCTGTCATCGGGTGCAAGCTCGACACTTACGATAATACTTCTGATATTCTATGTTCTTCTCGTCGCCGCGCAGTGGAAGATATTCTCGAAAGCCGGCGAACCCGGCTGGGCGTGCCTGATACCCCTGTACAACGTATTCGTCATGTTCAGGGTGATCTACGGCAGCGGACTCAAATGCCTGCTGCTGCTGGTGCCGCTTCTCAATATGATCGTGGGCATCGCGATGTGGATAAGGCTCGCCCAGGCGTTCGGCAAGGGGCTGGGCTTCGCGATACTGACGCTGTTGTTCCCGAATATCTTTACGCTTATCCTCGGCTTCGGAAGCGCGGAGTATGAGGGCCCGATAAGATCGTTTATATGAGTGCAAGACCCCCGCTCACGGCAGCGGGGGTCTTTTTTTCTGCAAATAACATTCTTATTTTTTCCGGACAGGCCGGTGCGACACTTTTATCAAAAAAGTCTTGCAAAATATAATGAAATATGGTATAATATGATAGGTATTTTATATTCTGCGGCAGGTGCCGCGTTTTTGGAAGGGTATTTATGGCATTTGGCATCTACAATTACAGAAAAACAGGCAGCGGGGTAAAGAAGGGCGGACCGCAGAAAAAACCGTTCTTTCTGTTCTGGGAGATATTCGGAGAAAAGTTCTGGAAGTTCTTTCAGATAAACCTCATCTACTTCGCTTTCTGCATACCGATAGTCACGTTCGGGCCCGCCACGGCGGCGATGACCCAGCTCATGCGCAAGTTCACGATAGGAGAACCGATATTCGTGTGGCATGAGTTCTGGACGGCGTTCAAGAAGAATTTCAAACAGGCGCTCTTCATGGGTTCGATAGACATTATACTCATGGTGCTGCTGGCGTTCAACCTCAACTTCTACGCCGCGGCGCTGATGAACGCTTCGGATTTTCAGACTAAAGCGCTGCTGGCGGTATCGCTGGCAATGGGATTCTTTGTGGTGATGATGCACTTTTACATCTATCCGCAGATAGTAGCGCTTAATCTGACGCTGCCGAAGATAATCAAGAACTCGTTCATACTCATGATAGTAGGCTTCAAGCGCAGCTTCGCGGCATTCTTCGCGTGGCTCGCCATAGCGGCGCTGATGGTGCTGGGCTTCCCGTACTCGGTGCTGGCGATGCCGCTGATACCGTTCGCATGGATGAGCTTCATAGCCACATTCTGCGCTTATCCGGTGATACAGAAGCACATAATCGACCCCTACTACACGGCGCGCGGCGAAAAGAACCCCGAATACTCCCGCTATGAGGACAACGACGAGGCCGTGTTCGAGGATATGGGCGGCTCCGAGGCTCCGACGGAGATACCGAAGGAGCAGAAAAAGAGAGCCGACGGCGGCGTAAAGGTCAAGACCAAAGGAAAAGTAATAAGATAACAGCTGATTGATACGGAGAAAATACTATGAGAGCAGATCTGCATTGTCACACCACATTATCCGACGGCTCCCTCGGCATAGAGGAGGTCATTGCGCAGGCAAAGCGCAACAAAATTGATGTCCTGTCCATTACAGACCACGATAATCTCGCTTCCACTTCCCGCGCAGTCATACTCGGGCAGCGCTACGGCATCAGAGTGCTGCCGGCCGTGGAGATATCCGCGGTGGACGGCACACGCGGCAGAAAGGTACATATCCTCGCGTATATGCCCCACAAGCCCGACCGCCTCGAGGGCCTGTGCCTGCGTACCACCGAGGCGAGAAAACAGCTCGGCAAGAAGATGGCTCTTAAAGTCATCGAGGAATACCCGATAGCTTTCGAGAATATACTTCGTTACGCGGCGGGCGGCAAGACCATATACAAGTGCCACATCATGCACGCTCTCATGGATTACGGCTACACGACCGAGCTCTACGGCGACGTTTACGACAAGCTTTTCAGCGCTCAGGACGGCCTGTGCGCCGAGGAGGTGAGGCAGGAGATCGAGCGCGTTCCGGACGTGCGCTTCGCGCTGGAGATGATACACTCGGCGGGCGGCACCGCTTCTATCGCGCACCCGAGAGTTTACAACAGCTTCGAGGTCATAGAAGAGCTCGCTTCGCAGGGCAAGATCGACGGCATAGAGGTCTATCACGAAAGTGCCGACGAGACCGAGGAGGAGCAGCTCCTCGACCTGTGCCAGCAGTACGGACTGCTCCCGACAGGCGGCTCGGACTTCCACGGTTTCTACAACCACTACGCGATATCGCTCGGCTACAAGTTCACGCCCGAGCAGTCCGTCCGCGCTATCATCACGCGCGGCGAGAACCTGAACATTTAAATAATTGATAATTGACAATTGATAATTGTTGTGCCGCCTTCGGCGGCGGATCATGATATAGACAATATTCGGAAAAAAGAGGAACAGAAGAAATGGACATCAAAGAAGAAGCACTGAAAAAGCACTATGAATGGCAGGGAAAGATAGAAGTCATTTCCCGCGCGCCGATAAACACGCGTGAGGACTTGTCGATGGCGTACACGCCCGGCGTCGCTCAGGCGTGCCTTGAAATACAGAAGAAGCCCGAGCTGTCATACGAGCTGACAAGGCGCAAGAACCTCGTCGCCGTCATCACGGACGGCACGGCTGTGCTCGGACTCGGCGACATCGGCGGGCTTGCCGGTATGCCGGTAATGGAGGGCAAATGCTGCCTGTTCAAGGAGTTCGCGGGAGTTGACGCGTTCCCGCTCTGCATAAAGAGCAAGGACGTTGACGAGATAGTTCACACAATAGAGCTGCTGTCCGACAGCTTCGGAGGCATAAACCTTGAGGATATCGCAGCTCCGAGATGCTTCGAGATAGAAAGAAAGCTGAAGGAAAGGCTCGACATACCCGTATTCCACGACGATCAGCACGGAACTGCGGTGGTAGTGGGAGCGGCGCTTATAAACGCGGCGAAATGCGCGGGGAAGAAGCTTTCTGATATGACCGTCGTTATCAACGGCGCGGGAGCCGCGGGAATGGCGATAGGCAATTTCCTGCTGAGCCTCGGAATAGGCGACCTCATAATGGTCGATCTCTGCGGTATAATAAACCGTGAGGACAGCTATGAGAACCCGGCTCATGAGGATATCAAGAACCGTTCGAACAAGAACTGCCGCAAGGGTAAGCTCGCCGACGCGATGAATGGCGCGGACGCGTTCGTCGGCGTATCGAGACCGAAACTCGTTACCCCGGATATGATAAAGAGCATGGCGGAAAAGCCCATAGTGTTCGCAATGGCGAATCCCACCCCCGAGATAATGCCCGACGAGGCAAAGGCTGCGGGAGCGTTCATCGTCGGTACCGGGCGCAGCGACTTCCCGAACCAGATAAACAACGTGCTCGTGTTCCCGGGACTGTTCAAGGGAGCCCTCTCCGTGCGCGCAAAGCGCATAACCGAGGAAATGAAGCAGGCAGCGGCCTACGCGATAGCCTCCATTATCCCGGACGACGAGATCACGACCGAGAACATCATCGCGAGCGCGCTCGACAAGCGCGTGGCGGATACCGTGGCAAAAGCGGTCGGGGAGGCATATAAGGAGTGAGGATAGTATCGGTGGATTTCGGCGACAGCCATACAGGTATAGCCGCGTGCGACAGGCTCGAAATGATAGCGAGCCCGGTCTGTATCATAGATGAGAAGCGCTTCGAGGTATGCGCGGACAAGGTCGCGGAGAAGATAAAGGAGCTCGGCGCGGAGCTGGCGGTCGTTGGGAACCCTATAAACATGAACGGCACATACGGTCCGAGGAGCGAGAAATGCTGCGAATTCGCGGAGCTGCTCCGGGCAAGGCTTGATATACCCGTCGAGATGTGGGACGAACGCTCGTCCACCGTGACCGCTCACAATATAATGAACGAGCTCGACAAGCGCGGAAAGAAGCGGAAAGCCGTCATCGACGCCGCCGCTGCCGCGATCATACTCGAGAGCTTTCTCGCGTACAGGAGAAACCGCAATGTATAAAAAGAAATACGACAAGGAAGCCGCGGACAAGAAGCTCAGGCGCACTGTGATACGCAACTGGATAATCATGTTCATATCACTCGGCTTGATAGTTGTCTGCTATTACTTTGTCAGATAGAACAACAGAACGGAAGGAAGACAGGTCATGTATATCTACAACAGCGCGTCCCGCAAAAAGGAGGAGCTCATACCGCACACCGCGGGAAAGCTCAATATGTACACCTGCGGTCCCACGGTGTATCACTATGCCCATATAGGCAATCTGCGCACCTACATCATGGAGGACGTGCTCGAAAAGTATCTGCGCTTTACGGGACTTGACGTGAAGCGCGTAATGAACATCACCGACGTCGGACATCTGACCAGCGACGGCGATACCGGCGACGACAAGATGCTCAAGGGCGCGAAGCGCGAGCACAAGACCGTAATGGAGATCGCGAAGTTCTACACCGACGCGTTCTTCGAGGACTGCAAAAAGCTGAATATAAAGACCCCCGACGTGATCGAGCCCGCGACACACTGCATCGACGAATTCATCAGGGTGATAACCGCTCTGCTCGAAAAGGGCTATGCCTACGAAGCGGGAGGAAACATCTATTTCGATACATCGAAGCTCGACAAATACTACATTTTCAATGATTTCAACGAGGAAGACCTCGCAGTCGGAGTGCGCGAGGGCGTTGAGGCCGACGGCAATAAGCGCAATAAGACGGACTTCGTGCTGTGGTTCACAAAGTCGAAGTTCGAGGATCAGGAGCTGAAATGGGAGAGCCCGTGGGGGCTCGGCTACCCCGGCTGGCACATTGAGTGCAGCTGCATCAGCATGAAGCACCTCGGCGAGTACCTTGACCTCCACTGCGGAGGCATTGACAACCAGTTCCCCCACCACACCAACGAGATCGCGCAGAGCGAGGCATACCTCGGGCACCCGTGGTGCAGATACTGGTTCCATGTGCATCACCTGAATACAGGCGACGGCAAGATGAGCAAGTCGAAGGGCGAGTTCCTTACCGTGTCCCTGCTGGAGAGCAAGGGCTATGACCCGCTGGCTTACCGTTTCTTCTGCCTGCAGTCCCATTACCGCAAGACCCTCGAATTTTCGTGGGATAACCTCGACAACGCGGCGGCGGCGTACTCGAAGCTCGTGGCGAGGGTAGCTCCGCTCTATGAGAACGTGACTGATGAGAAGACCGACGAAGCGGTGTTCAACGAGCTGCTGAAGGGCTTCAGAGAAGCGCTGGACAATGACCTCAACACGGCGCAGGCTACTACCGCCCTCTACGACGTGCTCAAGGCGGACGCTCCCGCGGCGGCAAAGCGCTGCGCTGTGGAGCACATGGACTATGTGCTGTCCCTCGGGCTTGCGGAGGCGGCAAAGAAGCTGCTTGCCGGCAAGGCGAAGGAGAGCGGTGATATCCCGGAGGAGGTAGCGGAGCTTGTGAAGCAGCGCGCCGAGGCGAGAAAGGCAAAGGACTTCGCGAAGGCGGACGAACTGCGCGCGAAGATAACCGAGCTCGGATATATCGTGGAGGAAACACGGCAGGGGACCGTGATAAGAAAGGCATGACGTCAATGTTGAAAAAGATAGCGGCGGGAGTTCTGATGGCGGCGCTCATATTCACGGCGTCGGGCTGCGCGCTGTTCGGGGGCGGCGACGAGGGGCTGAACGAGAACCCACTGCGCACCTACGATTACAGCACTATGAAGCTTGTGCAGCTCGAGGAGCCGCACGAGGGTCAGAAGACCGCTGTGATAGAGACCGACGCGGGTACGATAACGGCGGTGCTTTATCCCGAATACGCGCCCAACACGGTGCAGAACTTCATCAACCGCGCGAATGAGGGCTACTACAACGGCAAGGACATCTACTGCGTGCTGGAGAAGTCCATATTCATGGCGGGCGCGTTCGACGATAAACGTAATTCCGGTGCGACCGACGACGGCCAGCCGATAGCCAACGAATACACCGCAGACCTGTGGCCTCTGAAAGGCGCGATATGCTCGTTCAGCGGGCGTATAGGCTACGGCGACAGCAGGTTCATGGTGATGAACGAACGTGAGCTGTCGGACGAGTCAATGGAGCAGCTCAGGGAATTCCGCAACAAAAACGATCAGGCGCTGCCGGAGGAGCTGCTGACTGCGTTCCGCGAAAAGGGCGTGGTGATCGACTTCGCGGGAGCATACACGGTGTTCGCGCAGACGATAGACGGCTTTGACGTGATCGACAGGATATGCTCGGCAAACGTGTCCGGCGACCTCAGTATCCCCGACCCGCCGATATATATAAAAAGTGTAACGATAGGCGAATATCACGCACAGGAGCAATAAGACGATGAAACTGATGAAAAAGGCTGCGGGGCTGCTGGCGGGCGTAATGCTTCTGATCTCGGCGGCGGCCTGCGGCGATGACAAGACCGTGGGCAACCTCGGCGATGTCAAGCTCGAGGACAACGACGTCTACGCGGAGATAACCATAATGGACTACGGGACGATCACGGCGAAGCTGTTTGAAAAGGCGGCTCCCGAGTCCGTCAAGCGGTTCATCGAATTCGCGGAGCTGGGCTACTACAACGGTACGACCATACACCGCATAATAGACAACTATATGATACAGGGCGGTTCACTGAACGGCGACGGCAGCGACGGCGAGATACCTCCGAACCAGTATGTGCCGATAGAGACCTCTGTCGCCGCGTACAACTTCTACGGCGCCCTGTGCTTTGCCGCGTCAAAGAACGGCAGCTACGCGCAGTTCTACATAGTGGACAACCACACGCCGCAGGACATCGACGCGGTAATAACCAAGCTGACCGAGCAGCTTGCGGACGAGACTATCACTTCGCGTATGCTCGAAAAGGACAAGCAGTATTATCAGGAATATCTGGACAAGCTGAAAGCCATTCCTCCCGAGGTCAAGGAGAAGTATGCGTCGGTGGGAGGCCTTTATGAGCTCGACGGGCAGAATACCGTGTTCGGGCAGGTGATCGACGGATTTTCGGTGCTGAAAGCCGTGTCCGCCGTGGAGGTCGTTTCGGGCAATCCGATAGACGACAAGGTCGGTACGCCCTCGAAGCCGATAGACCCGATAACCATAGAGTCCGTGAAGATAATCCGCATCGAGCCCGAGGTCACCGAGGAAACGACCACGACAAAGAAGCCCAAGAACACGAAATCCACCAAGGATGTTGTAAACGCAGAGACCCTGCCTACGCTCGAAACGTCCTCCGAGACTGTTTCGGAGCCCGGTGAGGGAGAGCCTGCGGCCGAAGACACCACGGCTCCCGCGGAGACCACGACCGCCGCCGCGGATACCGAAGCTCCGGCGGCCGCCGATGGAGGCGCGGAGCAGACACAGACCCGTGAGACCAACGAGATCGAGGCCTTGCAGGGGCTCGACGATGAGATAATCGAGATAAATGAAGGTTAATTTGTGCAGAATTACATAGCAGGACAAAAATGCGGCCTTTCCCCGCAGCAGTGCGAGGAAAAGCGCATTTTATGCGCTGTCGGAGACGTTTTGACTGTATATTGTCGGCGTTATTGTTAAAAATATATGTTGAAAATGTAGATTTTGCATAAAAACCCTTTATTTTTGCGCAAAAATGTGATATAATCTTAAAGCATCGAACAAGACGGTCGATAATTACCGAATGGAATCGCATTTCTCCCGGAACGGGTCATATAAAATATACCGTACAAGAGGTCAATAGTTTGGAAAAATTTATTATAAACGGCGGAAGAAAGCTGCGCGGAGAGGTAGAGATAAGCGGCGCTAAAAACGCTGCCCTCGCTATAATCCCCGCGGTCATGCTGTGTGACGAGCCCTGTGTGCTCGAAAATGTCCCCGCGATAAACGACGTCAGCATAAGCCTTCAGATACTTCGTGAGCTCGGCGCTGACGTGAAGTTCATCGACAGAACGACCATCTCGATAGACCCCAGAATGATACAGGATATGCCGGTGCCTTATGAGCTGGCACGCAAGATGAGGGCTTCGTATTACTTCCTCGCGACCCTGCTCAGCAGGTTCAAGCACGCGAGAGTCCCGATGCCCGGCGGCTGCGACCTCGGCGACAGACCCATGGATCAGCATCTTAAATGCTTCCGCGAGCTCAGCGCCAAGTGCAGCATCGAGAACGGCATCGTCGATGCCAGAGCGGATTTCCTGTTCGGAACACAGATATACTTCGATAAAGTTTCGGTAGGCGCCACCATAAACGCCATGCTTGCCGCCGTAAAGGCGGAAGGTCTGACGATCCTCGAAAACGCGGCAAAGGAGCCGCATATCGTCGATCTCGCGAACTTCCTCAACTCCATGGGCGCGGACATCATGGGCGCAGGTACCGATGTAATAAAGATCAAGGGCGTGAACAGGCTCCACGGAGCGGAATACGCCATAATCCCCGACCAGATCGAGGCGGGAACATTCATGATAGCGGTCGCAGCGACAAAGGGCGACGCGCTGATAAAGAATGTTATCCCGAAGCACCTTGAACCGATAACCTCCAAACTCCGCAAGATAGGCGTGGTAGTAATGGAGTACGACGACAGTGTCAGAGTCATCGGTCAGGAAACATACGAGAGAATAAATGTAAAGACTATGCCCCACCCGGGCTTCCCGACAGATATGCAGCCCCAGCTCGCGGCTCTTCTTGTGCTCGCGAGAGGCACAAGCATAATAAACGAGGGTATCTTCGACAACCGTTTCAGATATGCGGACGAGCTGCGCAGAATGGGCGCGGACATCTCCGTTGATGGCAAGGTCGCGGTCATCGAGGGCGTAGATCACCTCACCGGAGCCCCTGTCAAGGCCACCGACCTGCGCGCGGGCGCAGCGCTGATAATCGCAGGCCTCAGCACCCGCGGCACCACCGAGATAGAGGATATCCAGCACATCGAACGCGGTTACGATAACCTCGACGGCAAACTCCGCGCTATGGGCGCCGATATCGTAAAGCGCACCGTCCCCGAAAGCATCCGCCAAGCTATCTGAGCAGTCGCTCCGCTCGAGGCGGCGAGCCGCCGCTCCCAATCCGTCTGTTACCGCAGTGTAAGTGA
>CAMVBT010000013.1 GCA_947165805.1 uncultured Clostridia bacterium | reverse complement strand
GTGGAGCACAGCAACACCGCCTTTATAAACGTGTATTATACGCTGGATGAGGAGAGCGAGGCATATCTTCGTATGAAAGCGAGCGATGAGAGCAAGCTTCGCATACAGGCAAGCCAGCTCAAAAATCATTCCGACGCCATCTACGATGCAGACAGGGAGATACAGATCAATACTCCGAAATGGCAGAAGATAGACTGCACCGTGATAAACAGGAATATCACATCGAAGCAGGAAGGCGGTTCGGGAGCGGTACGGTGAAAATGATTTCTTTATGCATAGACAGTACGGGAGAAGAATAAGATATGTTAATGCTCAGATATGATTATACACAGATCATGTTCATGTTCTTTGTATTCTGCAATTACGGCTGGGTACAGGAATCCATAATCGAGTCGATATATCATAGAAGACCGATAAACCGCGGCTTCCTTAAAGGCCCCTATATCCCGATATACGGGATAGGCGGAATGACGATG
Organism: uncultured Clostridia bacterium; assembly: GCA_947165805.1. GTDB lineage: Bacteria > Bacillota > Clostridia > Oscillospirales > Ruminococcaceae > Ruminiclostridium_E. The sequence goes on along the minus strand of CAMVBT010000013.1, from coordinate 16,853 downwards.
CTGATCGTGTGCCTGCCTTTCAGGGAGAACGGGCTCGCGGTGTATTTCGTGGGACTTGCGGCCTGCACCACGATAGAATATGTTACGGGCTGGCTCATGGAGTCGATGTTCCATAAGCAGTTCTGGGATTACAGTATGCTGCGTTTTACATACAAGAACCGCATTTCGCTGCTGTCGTCACTGTTCTGGGGACTGCTGTCGCTGTTCATGGTATATATATTGTACGGGATAATGGATACGCTTGTGACAGTGCTTGACGCGAAGTTCATACTCGCGTATGACCTCGCGATGATGATAGCGATGAGCGTAGATACGGTCATAAGTATTTCCGGACAGATATCCTTCAGGGAAAAACTCCGGAAGCTGCCTGTGGAAAAGGCAAGACAGCTCATGACCGAGAAGTTTATCCAGCTCGGCGGCGCTGTTGCCAAAAGACGTGAGCGCTTCAATATAATGCTTTCAAAAATGAAGATGAATGTTGATTCGACTGATGAGGACGAAGATTTTGATGAAAACTATGGCAAGGCGAACAACGAAGAAGACCGCTCTGATGCGTGAACGCGAATATTTCAGGAAGATCGCTTCGGCATTGGCAGAGCATGAGGATATGCAGAAGACGAAGAAGCTCACACAGCACGGGAACGTTTCGGTCTTTGCGCATTCGGTGGCGGTCGCTCATTACAGCATAAAGCTCGCGAAGAAGCTCGGCATAGCCTTCGACAGACGCAGCCTTATACGCGGTGCCATGCTGCACGATTTCTTCCTTTATGACTGGCACAAGACGAATAACGTCGGTGACGGGCTCCACGGCTTCGCGCACCCGGCTACTGCTTCAAAGAACGCTCTGCGCGATTTCTGCCTGAATAAGCGCGAGCTCGATATAATCCGCAAGCATATGTGGCCCCTGACGCTGACTAAGCTCCCGCTGCACCGTGAGAGCTGGCTGGTATGTATAGCGGATAAGTATTGCTCTCTGCTCGAAACGCTCGGTCTGAACAAGTACGACGACGATACTTTTCTGAACTGATCCGATTTGTGCATAATTACAAAAAAACTATTGACAAACTCGTTTATATGTGATAAAATACTTTTATCGACAAAAATATCCTTATCAAGAGCGGCGGAGGAAACGGGTCCTGTGAAGCTGCGGCAACCTGCGTGAGAGCAAAGGTGCCAATTCCCGCACCGGAAACGGTGGAAGATGAGGGAGTGTAAAGTAAGTTTAGGCTCCCGGGCGGCATTGTTGCCGAAGGAGCTTTTTTGTTGAAATATAAAATGTAAACAGGAAAGGAAAAAACAAATGGCAAGATTTTTATTCACATCGGAAAGTGTGACCGAGGGACATCCCGATAAGATCTGCGACAAGATCTCCGACAGCATACTCGACGCAATGCTCGAGCAGGACCCCATGTCAAGAGTAGCGTGCGAGACCTGCACGACAACGGGTCTTGTTATGGTAATGGGAGAGATCACTACAAAGGCTGTTGTAGATATCCCCGCCATAGTTCGCCGGACAGTAAAGGAAATTGGCTATGACAACGCCGAGTACGGCTTCGACTGCAATACCTGCGCGGTCATGACAACGATAGACAAGCAGTCTCCCGATATCGCTATGGGCGTTGACAACGCGCTCGAGGGCAGGGAAGAGAACGCCATGGACATCGGAGCCGGAGATCAGGGTATGATGTTCGGTTTCGCCTGCAATGAGACACCCGAGCTCATGCCTCTGCCGATATCGCTCGCGCACAAGCTCACAAAGCGCCTTACCGAAGCCCGCAAAAGCGGCGAGATAGATTATCTCCTTCCGGACGGAAAATCGCAGGTGACGGTCGAGTATGTGGACGGCAAGCCCGCAAGAGTGGATACGGTAGTCATTTCCTCACAGCACAAGGCAAGCGCGACACTCGAGCAGATAAGAAAGGACGTTATCGAGAAGATAATAAAGACTACGATACCCGCGGAGCTTCTCGATGAGAACACAAAGTATTTCGTGAACCCGACAGGAAGGTTCGTTGTAGGCGGCCCTCAGGGCGACAGCGGCCTTACGGGAAGAAAGATAATCGTTGATACATACGGCGGATATTCCCGTCACGGCGGCGGAGCGTTCTCCGGCAAGGACCCGACAAAGGTGGACCGTTCCGGCGCTTACGCTGCGAGATATGTTGCAAAGAATATCGTAGCGGCGGGTCTCGCGGACAAGTGCGAGGTCGAGCTCGCTTACGCGATAGGCGTAGCGAAGCCCGTATCGGTGCTTGTTGACACATTCGGCACAGGCAAGTACAGCGACGAACAGATAAGCGAGGCAGTGAACAAGGTGTTCGACCTTCGTCCCGCGGGCATCATAAATATGCTCGATCTCAGAAAGCCGCAGTACAAGGCTCTTGCCGCATACGGCCACCTCGGACGCGAGGAGCTCGGTGTGGCATGGGAAAAGACCGACAAGACCGAGGCTCTCAAAGCGGCTCTGTAAAAAAACGGAAAACAAAAAACGGTATCGCTCGGGCGGTACCGTTTTTTTGTTATTCGGGAAGTATGGTAACAAATACGAGCTCGGGGCGGTTGAACACTCTCGGAGCGACAAGGTCGCGTATGCTGCGCTGCAGGCCCCGGCTGACGATCATATTGGAGCCGTTCTCACTGTACAGGCCTCCGGCGTACTTCGGGAAAAGCCCCTGATCGGGCGCAAACAGGCCGTTCATGATGTACGGTATCCTTACCTGACCGCCGTGAGCGTGTCCGGCGAGCATGAGCTCGAAGCCGTCCGCCGAAACGAGGGGATATTCGTCGGGGAAGTGGTCGATGAGGATATTGTAGTATTTATCGGATATAGCGTTTCTGGCACGTTCGTACTGGTCTTCGTAAAGAAGCCCGTCGATCCCGAAAAGCCTGACCGTATCGTCTCCGACAGTGAGGTCGGCAAAATTGTTGTCATCTGACAGGACCGTTATGCCTTTCCGTGCGATGACCTGTCTTGCCTGATCCGCCGAGCCGTGCCGCAGCTCATGATTGCCGAGCGTATAGAAACAGCGGTATTTCCCGGCGATAATATCTGTGAAAAGAAGGGAATTTCTTTCATCGCACGACACGTCGAAAAGGTCACCGCCGATTATCACGGCATCGGGCGAGAAGCGGTCTATTGCCCCGACGAGCTCCGCCATATCCTTTCCGTAGGGTGTGTCGTGAAGATCGGACACAAACGCGAGCTTAACGGGAGCGGTAACTTTCTGAGTGCTGAAAGTGTAGTATCTCTCGCAGAGCTTTTCATTGCAGATGAACGGCATTGCGACAGCAAGAGCTGCTATCACAGCCGAAACGGCAATGAATTTCTTCCTTGTCATTACTGACCCGCTTTTTTGAGGAGCTGCTCCCATTCCTTGATAATGGAGCGATCCTCAAAGTAATTGATCTTCATAGCCCTGCGGACGCGCGCAAGGGTCTCGTTCGTCTTTTCTACAGCCTTTGCGGTGCCTTCGGAGATGATATCGTAAACGGAGCCGATGTCGTTTTCCCATTTTGCGCGCTCGTTTCTTACGGGGCTGAGAGTTTCCTCGAGCACGTTGATGAGGAACTTCTTGCATACGCCGTCACCGAGGCCTCCGCGTCGGTAATGTTCCTTCATCTCGTCGAGATTGGCGTAATCCGGAAGATACTCTGCAAAGTGCGCGTCTGTGCAGAACGCGTCAAGATAAGTGAACACGACGTTGCCCTCGGTATGGCCGGGGTCGCTGATCTGTAAGTGCAGGGGGTCTGTGTACATTTTTCCGTTGACCTGCTTCTTGACTGTGGCTGCGGTATCGGACAGGTAGATGCAGTTTCCGAGGGACTTGCTCATCTTTGCCTTTCCGTCAACGCCGGGAAGTCTGCGCTGCACTTCGTTTTCGGGTATCATTGCGGTGGGCAGTACAAGTGTTTCGCCGTATATCTTGTTGAATTTCTCGACTATCTCTCTTGCCTGCTCGAGCATGGGGAGCTGATCCTCGCCTACCGGAACGACATTTGCGTCGAAAGCGGTGATATCGGCGGTCTGAGAAACGGGATATGTGAAGAATCCGGCGGGCAGGCCTTCATCGGTGAAGCCTCTCATCTGTATCTCGGCCTTGATAGTGGGGTTGCGTGAAAGTCTCGCGGTAGTGACGAGGTTGAGATAGTAGAATGTCAGAGCGTGGAGAGCCGGAAGCGCAGACTGCACGCAGATAGTTGTCTTTGCGGGGTCAATGCCCACGGAAAGGTAATCGAGCACGACGTTGACTATGTTGTCGCGGATCTTGCCGGGATTGTCGGCGTTATCGGTTAGCGCCTGATCGTCCGCGATAAGAATGTTTATCTCATCGAATTTTCCGGAATTCTGGAGCTCGACTCTTCTTTTGAGCGAGCCTACATAGTGTCCGAGATGAAGGCGTCCGGTAGGGCGGTCGCCGGTGAGAATTATATTTTTCATGATCTTCCTCCGAAACAGAATTGACTTTACGCTTTATAGATAGACTTTGCTACATCTGCGAGAATATCGACGCCCTTTTCAATCTGGTCGTCTCTCGGGGTGGAGTAGTTGAGTCTGAACGACATACAGGGCTTGTTCTCGTCAACGAGGAACGCCTTGCCGGTGACGATCGCGACCTTGCGTTCGATAGCCTTCTTTACGAAGTAGTCCATATCTCCGCTCGGCAGAGTACCCCAGATGAACAGGCCTCCGTCGGGCTCGGTGAACTTTATCGAGGACGGCATCTTGAGCTTGAGGTTAGTGAGCATCAGGTCGCACTTGTGGCCGTAAATGCCGCGAATCTTTTCGAGGTGAGCGGGGTAGTCGTACTTTGTGATGAAGCGGTGAACGATCATCTGCGATAGAATGCTCGTATGAACGGTCGATACCTGCAAAGCGCAGATAGCCTTTGAGATGACGCTCTTCTCCGCGCACATATAGCCGACGCGCAGACCGGGAGCTACGGTCTTTGAGAACGTTCCGGCATAGATAACAAGTCCCTTGGTATCCATAGAGCGTATGCTCGGAACGTCGTCTCCTGCGAAGCGGAGATCGCCGTAGGGGTTGTCCTCGATGATGTAGACATTGTACTTGTACGCGAGCTCGAGGACCTGTTTTCTTCTTTCGAGGCTCATTGTTCTGCCGGTAGGGTTCTGGAAATTGGGTATCAGGTAGATGAAAGCCGTGCGTCTGTTGTTGCGCAGGGTCTCGTCGAGCTTCTCGATATCAATGCCCTCATCGTCCATGGGAACGCCGAGCAGCTTGGCGTTGTAGGAGCGGAAGGAGTTGAGCGAGCCGATAAAGCTGGGCTCTTCGCAGATGATAGCGTCACCCTCGTTGCAGATGACCTTCGAGGTCATTTCCATTACCTGCTGTGCTCCGGCCGTTATGATAAGGTCATCGTTGTTCCAGTTGAAGATGCCCTTGTTGCAGAGATCGTCCTTGAGCCAGTCGCGCAGGGGAGTATATCCTTCCGATACCGAATACTGCAGAGCGGTAATGGGGTCGTTGTCCATAATGTCGTTCATGATCTCCTTGACCTCCTGAACGGGGAAGGCCTCGGGAGCGGGGTTGCCGCCGGCGAAGCTGATAACGTCGGGGTAGGATGTGAATTTCAGTATCTCGCGTATCGCGGAAGGCTGAAGTCTGCGTATTCTGTCCGAAAAAGCATTCATAGTTGTAAATTCCTTTCTTGTTGTTATTTGAACAATTATATATTATAGCACACATAGAAGAAAAAATCAATGGGAGAAGTCAATAAAAATATACTTCCGCAGGGGGAGCGGGAGCGCGGGCTCACCGCCCGCAAAAAAATGAGAACCGGGATACGGTTCTCAAACTGAAATAATGTATAATGTGTAGAACAAAAGAAAGGAGACAACTAAAAACAAAACGTAACTTGCTGGATAGTTGTTGACAGGAACAACATAATTTCCGTTCCTGTAATTGCATTATACCGCCAATTTAACTTTTTGTCAATAACATATACAAAAAAAGTCAACAAAAAGTGCATTTTTATACGTTATTACAAAAAGCCCGTCACAAAATTGTAAAAGGTTACCACGCGGGCTATCAGAACAGTTACACAAAACGATGTAAAACTGTCACATCGAAGAGCGCAGCGCTTCAAGTATCTTTTCGGTATCCTCTTTTTTCAGCGGTCTCGGCGAGGAGTATTCCGCGAGGAACCTGTCGAGTTCCTTTTCGCCCGCGCATACTATGCTGCTTTTGTTTTTCAGGGAAAGTTTCAGCCTGACCAGCGGATTGGAGAAATAGACAACTCCGTCCACCCATGCGTCCACTCCGTTTGTATGGAGAATGCTTTTAAGGATATCGCGCTGTCTTGTTACCTGCTTTATCGGATTTTTCATCTCCGCCTCGGTATTCTTGCCGTCCCTGTAATGCTTGTACTGACACCATCTTTCGTCGCTGTCGGCTCCGCAGATCGTACCGGAGTGGTTCTTGACCTCGATGATGATTATGCCGTTCTTTCCGACAAGTATCATGTCTATCTCGGAGCGGCTGCGCTTGTACTGGATAGGGTAGTTGATGAAGATGTCGTAGTGGTTCCTGTGCTTTTTGGCGATCTTCGCGAGCGAGCGTTCGCCCTTGATGCCGGAGAGCAGTATATTGTATCTGCGCGCGAGGATAAAGTACGCGAGGGCGCACAGAACAATAGCCGCCGCGGAAACGTAGGCGCCTATGAGCGTGGAGCTGCCGGATATGGATTCGGGGTGACCTCCCGAGGAACGCAGATAATCGATCGCGAAGATCACGAACAGTATAGCCGGAAGCGCCCCGAATATCACCTGCAGCGCGAACAGGACACCGATGCGTATCTTGTTGGGATTTCTGCTTTTATAGATCTTCATTATACGTTGAATCTGAACAGAACGACATCGCCGTCCTGCATCACATAGTCTTTTCCTTCGAGGCGCACAAGTCCCTTTTCCTTCGCGCCCGTCATGCCTCCGCAGCTTACGAGATCGTCGAAGGAAACGACCTCTGCCCTGATGAAGCCCTTTTCAAAGTCGGTATGTATCTTTCCGGCTGCCTGAGGAGCCTTTGTGCCTTTCGTTATGGTCCACGCGCGTACTTCCTGAGGGCCCGCGGTGAGGAACGATATAAGTCCGAGCAGGCTGTAGCCGGTCTTTATGATACGGGAAAGTCCCGATTCGGTCAGGTTGAGGTCGGACAGGAACAGTTCCTTTTCCTCGGCGTCCATGTCCGCGATATCGGCTTCTATCTGCGCGCATATCGGGAGAACGGCGCTGTTTTCTTCCTCGGCAATGGCCTTGACAGCCTTGTACTGTTCGTTTTCCTCGTAATTGTTCCGGAAATCGTCCTCGCTGAGGTTAGCGGCATAGATGACGGGCTTGTTCGACAGCAGGGGAGTGGACTTTATTATCTCCGCCTCGTCCTCCGAGAAGTCGAACGATCTCGCGGACCTGCCTTCCTCGAGGTGCGCCATGAGCTTTTCGAGGAAGTCTATCTCCTTCTGCAGCGACTTGTCGCCTTTAGCCAGCTTCTTTTCGCGGTCAATGCGTCTGCCGAGTATCTCGATGTCGCTGAATATGAGCTCGAGGTTTATGGTCTCTATATCTCTCTTTGCCCCGATGCTTCCGTCAACGTGAACGATATTGTCGTTCTCGAAGCAGCGTACAACATGGATTATCGCATCTACCTCGCGTATATTCGCAAGGAATTTGTTGCCGAGGCCTTCGCCGTTGGAAGCGCCCTTTACAAGTCCCGCTATATCGACGAATTCAAGCATAGCCGGAGTGAATTTCTCGGGCTTGTACATCTCCGCAAGCTTGTCCAGGCGTTCATCGGGTACCGATACCACGCCGACATTAGGCTCTATCGTGCAGAACGGATAGTTCGCCGATTCCGCGCCCGCGTTGGTGAGCGCGTTGAATAAAGTGCTTTTCCCGACATTCGGGAGTCCTACCATACCGAGTTTCATATTTTGTCTTTTCCTTTCTTTCAGCAGCAGATCTCAAAGATAGCTTCCGCGAAGATATGCGCGTCTTTCAGAAGCTCGTCGGTCGTGATGAATTCGTTGGCTCCGTGCATATGGTAATCGGTGCCTCCGCGCTCCACGCCGAACGCCACGCCGCCCTTTATGTTATGGACGTATGTGTTGCCGCCGACAGCGATACATTCTCCTTTTTCGCCCTCGACGCGCTCGTATGCGGCAAGCAGCTTCTTGACAAAGTCGCTGTTCTCGTCCGTCACATGAGGCTCGTCGCCCATATATCCGTCGAATGTGCAGCCCGCTACCGCGAGAGCTGTCTTTTCGCCGTTCTCGACTTCTTTAAGAGACATACATGCGGGAAATCTGACGTCTATTGTTCCGCCGCATCTGCCGTTTTCCATATTGAATATGCTGAATACAAGCGTCAGAGCGCCGGAACGGTCATAGGTGCATTTCAGCCCCGCGTTCGTGCCGTCTGTCTCGCCGAACGGGAATATTTTCCCGAGACCCTTTATGATCTCCTTCTGCTTTCCTTCCGCGAGCGGCAGTCTGCCGAGCACGGCTATGAGCGCCGTTACGGCGTTAATGCCGCTTTCGGGAGTCGAAGCGTGCGCCGAACGCCCGCTGCACTCGATCATAACGCTTTCTCCCGTGTCGATCACCGTGAACGCGGCTCCGCTCTTGTCAAGGTTGGTCTCCTGCTTTATCAGCGGCAGGGAAATGCCGGTAAGCTCACATTCCGCGTAGTCCGGCACGGCATTCGGTATACTGCCGCCGCGGAACCTTACTATACTTCCGCCGCGGTAGGAGCCCGAAAACGTTGAGCGCATCATGCCCTTTTCGATGTTGATGACCGGGAACGCGGCATCGGGGGTGAAGATATGATCGGGGAGCCTGTTCTTTGCGGTATAAAGCTCAAGGTCCTTCGACCCGTTCTCCTCGTCCGTGCCGAAAATGAGCCTTACGCCCTTTTTCATCGGTATCCCGAGGTCTCTAATGCACTTCATCGCGATGAATGCCGCGGCAAGAGGCCCTTTGTCGTCGATCACGCCGCGTCCGTACAGAACACCGTCCTTTTCGGACATCTTGAACGGGTCGGTCTTCCAGCCCTTCTGATCTTCCGCCGGAACAACGTCGAGGTGGCAGAGTATCCCGAGCTCGGGGAAATCGTCCTCGGGGCAGAGATCGGCCGTTCCGACCACGTCATAGTATATCCGTGTATCGAAGCCCGAGTTCCTGCATATCCCGAGCATCTTGTCCAGAGCGGCTCTCGGTCCTATGCCGAACGGGGCTCCCGGAGCGGGTTCTCCCTTGACGCTTTTTACGGCGACAAGCTCGTCGAGTACCGAGAGAAGCCTCTCACGGTTGGAATAGATATATTCTTTTATCCTGTCATGCATCAGTCAGCACCGTCCTGTGAATAAAATACTTCAAGCATATCCTTCATACAGGAAAACCTGTTGGTCTTTTTGTTGTTGTCTACCATTCTTTTAACAGCCTCACGGCTCCCGATCACGATGAGTATTTCCTTTGCGCGCGTAACGCCCGTGTAGAGCAGATTACGGTACAGCAGCTGGTCGGAGAACAGCGTCAGCGGCATTATGACAGCCTTGTACTCACTGCCCTGGCTTTTGTGTATCGTTATCGCGTAAGCAAGCTCGAGCTTATTCATCATGTCGTGTGTATATACGGCTTTTCTGCCGTCGAAGTCTATATGGAGCAGGGAGTTTTTCACATCGACCTCATATATGATGCCGATATCTCCGTTGAATATACCCGTACCGCTGTCGGGGCCGCGTCTCCACGTTATGTCGTAGTCGTTCTTTATCTGCATGACCTTGTCGCCCGTGCGGAACACATTGTCGAAAACGCGCAGTTCCTTCTTTCCGGACGCCGGCGGATTGAGCGCGAGCTGCAGCGCGCGGTTGAGCTCTTTAGTCCCGGCGGGGCTCATCTTGGTGGGGGAGAGCACCTGTATGTCGTCGATAGGGGAATATTGATATCTGTTCGGCAGACGGGTCTTTGCAAGGCTTATAACGAGCTCCGCGGTCTCTTCGTCGCTGCCTGTCGGCATGAAGAAGAAGTCCTTTTTCCGTTCATCGAGCTCCGGATATTCGCCGCTGACGATCCTGTGCGCGTTTGTGATTATAAGGCTTTCTGCGGCCTGTCTGAATATCTCTTTCAGTTCTATTGTCGGGATAAGTCTTGACGCGATCAGATCGCGCAGCACATTGCCCGCGCCCACGCTCGGGAGCTGGTTGGTATCCCCGACCATTATCAGCTTGCAGTCCGTCTTTATCGCTTTCAGCAGTGACGCGAACAGCAGCGTATCGACCATTGACATCTCGTCTATGATTATGATATCGGCTTTCAGCGGGTTGCGCTCGTTGTGCTTGAATGTATGTCTGTTCGTCTGCTCGTTGAACTCGGTCTCGAGCAGTCTGTGTATCGTTCTTGCGGGTCTGCCGGTAAGGTCGGTCATTCTCTTGGCGGCACGGCCTGTCGGAGCCGCGAGAACGAGCTTTTTCTTTCTGTTCTCGAATAATCTGATTATGGCGTTCAGAGCGGTGGTCTTACCGGTACCTGGGCCGCCTGTCAGAATGAATACGCTGTTCCCGAGAGCGGCGTTTATAGCGGCTTTCTGGAGGCCTTCGTACTTTATGTTCTGCTCCCACTCGATGAGGTTTATTTCCTCGGTATAGTCCTTGTCCGTATGTACGGCGAGCTTGAGCATATCGCTGATCTTCTTTGAGATATACTTTTCCGCCGAGTAGTATTCGGAAAGATAGACATATTCGCGTCTGGAGGTCTCATACAGCACGAACTGACCCTCATTGATGCCCTCAAAGAGCGCTTTTTCGTAGTCGTCCTCGTCGATACGGATAAGCGGGCATACGACTCCGCAGAGCTCCGCGCGCGGGACACAGGTATGACCGGCATTCGCGTTGCGCCGGAGAACATAGGACACGGCGGCTTTTATACGGTTATGATCCGACATCGGCAGCCCGAGGTCATAGGCTATCCTGTCCGCAGTCCCGAACTCCACGTTGAAGGTGCTGTCGCAGAGCAGATACGGATTTTCACGTACAAGCCCCATACTGTTTCCCTCATGGGTCTTCCACAGCAGCGACGCGGTAAGGGGGCTTATCTCATATCCTCCGAGAAATTCGATGACCGTCCGCACTCCGCACAGGTTCCGGAATTCGCTTCCGATGTACAGAGCCTTTTCCATGGTGATGCCTTTTATGGAGGAAAGCTGCCCGGGGTCGTTCTCGATGATGCCGAGGGAATGTTCCCCGAACGCGGCAACGATCTTTTTTGCCATTGAAGGCCCGACGCCCTTGATTATTCCGCTGCCGAGATATTTCCTGATCTCGTCCGCGGTCGAAGGGAGCTTTCTCTCGCAGGTGACAGCCTTGAACTGCCTGCCGTATTTCGTGCTTTCAATGTAGCTTCCGCGGAGTATCAGCGACTCGCCCTCGACGATATCGCCGAGGCTGCCGACAGCGGTCTCGGGCGAGCCGTCAATATCCATCAGCACCACGGTATATCCGTTGTCGGAGTTTCTGAATATTATCTCTTCGGCTGTTCCGCTTATTGTGATTAGCTCTTCCGGTGCTGACGGCATTCCCTGACCTTCCTCCGCTGAAAAAATGATACTGCCCTGTCATAGATGATACATACGATCGTATAAGCTCCGAATATCCCGCAGAACAATGAAAGAAAGCAGCACACAGCGCTCATCAAACACACCCGCCTTTGTTATATGGTGCTTCATTATATGCGCGCCGTGACGATCCGGTCATTCGTGGGCAGATACTTTCGTCCGATATAAACATACCCGTTCAATATTATACCGCTGTTTGGCTCAAATGTCAATAAAAATAAGTGAAATTGAGGCAAAATTCCAAAAACTGTTGACAAAAACGGAATGGCGGGATATAATTGAATTGTATCCAATTTAAACCGGAAGGAGAAAAGCAATGAATTACAAGTATAAGACCAGAATGGTCTGCTCGACAGAGATCAACTTTAAGCTTGACGGGGACATAGTGACCGACGTATCGTTCGTCGGCGGCTGCAACGGCAATCTCAAGGCCGTGTCAAAGCTCGTTGACGGTATGACAGTTGAGGAGATAGAGCGCAAGCTCGGCGGCAATACCTGCAACACCAAGCCCACATCATGCGCCGATCAGCTCGCGAAGGCGGTCCGTCAGGCGTATGACGAGAGCCGTAAGAACGCGTGACGGTGAAAAGAGAAATGGACAAGAACTATGATGCGCTGAAACTTGCTAATCAGCTGTGTTTCCCGCTGTATGCCTGTTCGCGTGAGATAGTGAAGAAGTACAATCCGCACCTTGACGGCATAGGCCTTACCTATACGCAGTACATTGTGATGCTGGTCATGGTGGAGGACGGGCAGATAAGCGTCAAGCGGCGCGGATAAAGGCTCTATCTCGATTCGGGAACGCTTACGCCCGTTCTGAAAAGCCTCGAGTCAAAGGGCTTCGTCACAAGAAAGCGCTCCTCGGAGGACGAGCGAGTGCTTATCGTAGAGCTGACCGGGAAGGGCGAGGCTCTGAAAGAACAGGCGGCGGAGATACCTCCGAAGATAGCCTGCTGTGTCTCGCTGCAGCCGGAAGAAGCTGCCGAACTGCACAGACTTCTGTATAAGGTGCTCGGCGGGATGTGACAGAGTCCGTAAATATAATGTCAGCAAAAAAAGGAACCGGCTCCGGTTCCTTTTTTATAGTCCGTATTTTTTTCGTATCCGTTCGAGTTTGTCTCCGAAAGGTTTAGCGAGGAAGAACAGAAAAATAAAATTCGAGACCGCATAGCTTATCGTATAGGGTATCGCGGTAACAAGAGCGGAAAGGTAGACCCCGATATCGAACCCGTTGCTGTACCACAGCGTAGTCCATATATCCATTATGAACGAATACGCTATGCCCGTAACAACGCCGTAGACGAGCAGAAGCCACCTGTGCCGTTTCAGCGGCTCCGCGATGATACCGGCGATATATCCGATAAGTCCCCATGCGAGCATCTGAAAAGCCGTCCAAGGCCCCTGACCCATATAAATGTTTGAAATAAGAGCGGACATTGCTCCGACCAGAAAACCTGTCTCGCTGCCGATATACATTCCTGTGATTATCGTAATTGCAGTGATAGGCTTGAACAGCGGTATGAACCGCCCGAAAACGCACAGAGCTGTCATAACCGAGGCGATGACCATGCGCCATGTCCCGACCTTCTTTTTTTCGTAGCCCGCCGCGAATACGAGCAGGGTCATGACCGCTATCGCAAGCGATATTATAAGGTGGCGGCTGTTATCGAAAACGACGGCTCCGAGTATCGCGGCGGCAGGGATAAGCACGAACGGAAAAGCTCTCACTATGAAAGCGCGGAGGTTCTTGTTCTTTATCAGAAGCATCACATACCCGCCTTTCTTCCGTTCAGCAGGCAAAGCTCCGCGGCTTTCCGGGCGGTCACAGCGTGCTCGAAATGTCCGCGTGTTATGCGGCTCGCGGCGGTGGTGTAGAAGCTGTTCGCGGAGAAGAATTCCTCGGGAGAAGCTGTGGAGATTATCTCGCCGCGGAAAAACATAGCGCATCTGTCGGCTGCTTCCGCGGCAAATTCAACGTCGTGCGTGACGGCAACTATCGTGATGCCGCTGTCCGCGAGTCCGCGCAGAAGTGTCCTTATCCTGCCCTTTGAGGCGGCATCGAGTCCCTTTGTCGGCTCGTCGAGGAGCAGAAGCTTCGGTTTGAGCGCAAGCACCTTCGCGAGAGCCGCAAGCTGCTGTTCGCCACCCGAAAGATCGTAAGGGTGCATATCGAGCAGCGGCGTAAGGTCGTAGGGCAGGGAAGCGGGGTCGACTCCGGCGTCCTTCAATTCCTCGCGCACGGTATTGCGCAGAAAAACGGTCTGTATGTCCTGCGGCATCAGAGCGAGACATTCTCTGTAAAGGCTCTGGTTTTTGTATTCTTTGAGTTTTTTTCCGAACACATAAATATTGCCGGCGTAAGGCTTCAGTATTCCCGCGGCGGCATTAAGAGCCGTAGTCTTGCCGGAGCCGTTGCCTCCGAGTATGCAGAATATCTCGCCACGGTATACGGAAAAGTTCAGGCCGTTGAGCACGTCGGGCAGAGCGCGTTCATATCTGAAATATACGTTTCTGAATTCCAGCACGGGCTCGGAGCTTCTGGCCGCTTTTTCCGGTTCGGAAGAGGCCTTGTCGTTATTATAGCATCTGACGAGCTCGCGCCCCTCCTTTACGCTGAGCGCGCAGTCCTTCCGGCCGAGATACGCCGATATTCGGGCGGCTGCCGGCATACCGCACATTATGTCATCTCTGTCATAAACGCGGGTGACCACTTCATTCGGAGGGCCCGAGGCTATTATACGTCCGTCCTCGATGATAACGAGCCTGTCGCATATCGGTATCACTTCTTCGAGCCTGTGCTCCGCGATGATAACGGTCAGTGAGAGGTCGCGGTTCAGCTTTTTTACGGTATTGATAAAATCCGAAGCGGTTATCGGATCGAGCTGAGCCGTCGGTTCGTCGAGAATGAGCAGCTTGGGCTCGGTCACCATTACAGCGGCGAGGTTTATGAGCTGTTTCTGTCCGCCGGACAGCTCCGCCGTGCTCTTGTCGAATTTGTCTTCGATCCCGAAATAGCTTGCCATTTCGGCAGTCCTTCTCGTGATGTCCTGCTGTTTCACGCCCATGTTTTCCAGCCCGAACGCCAGCTCATGCCACACTTTGTCGGTGACTATCTGCTGTTCGGGTCTTTGCATCACGAAGCCGATATCCGCGGCGCTTGCGCACTCGCTTATCGGGCTCCCGCAGAAGCTTATCACGCCTGTGCTTGTCCCGAACGGCGAGAGCTGGGGTTTCAGCAGACGCAGCAGAGTGGATTTTCCGCTTCCCGTAGCTCCGCAGAGCACAACGAACTCACCCTCGTTCACGGAAAGGGAGATATCTTTTAGCGCAGGCAAGGCCGCTTCATTATAAGTAAAGCTCAGATCCTTGATATCAAGTATTTCCAACGGATATCCTCCTTCCATTCGAGGATGCACGGCAGCAGTGAAAGAAAGCCGTATGCGGAATAACCGGCAGCGGACAGGGGGGTAACAGCTGTCCCCGACATTGCCGGGTAGAATGTGAACGCCGCTTCGCCGGAAGCGACCGCTGCGGCAAATACCGCGGCAGGGATAAGGCACAGCGCGAGAAAGACCGCGTCGCCCCGTGTGAAACGAAACAGCGAGAAGTTAGTTCTGCGGTGCTCGCCGTAGCCGCGCGCCTCCATGCTGTCGGAAGTTATGATCCCGTTTTCGAGAGCCCATGTCGCGATTATCGAGAATATGCGCATCTCGCCTTTCAGGGTGTCCGCGATATTGTCCTCGCGGTAGATGCCGAGGGCTTTCTGTGTGCTGCGGACTTTGGCTGTCTGCGTGCGTATCAGGGGGACAAACCGAAGCGCCATTGAAAGCACGAGTGACAGCTGCGGGGAAAGCCTCCCGAATACATAGAGCAGCTTGTCCGCGGTCATTATCATAGTGAATGTCCTGAGCCTGTACAGCACCGACACTATCATAGCCGAAGCGGATATGCCGTACATCAGCGCCTCAAGTGTAATCGGGCTGTCATTCACAACGAAAAGCACAGTCACGCCGTTATGATACCATATCGGATTTATGAGAGCCATTACGAGAAAGAGCAGGAAAAAAGAGATATGCAGTTTCAGGCTGTGCTTTTTATCAAGAGTGACAAAAAGCGCGCAGGCGCCGACGAGTGATAAAGCGATGACGACCGGGTCCATGCAGAACATAGCGGTACCTATGACGCTCAGATAGTACGTCATTATCACAGCAGGGTTGAGGTCGCCGAAGCCGCGCACTGTAAGTCACTCCTTTTTAAAGATCGTTTCCGAGGTCGCAGGTGTAGAGCCATTCTATCTTGTCGCCGTCGGACAGCTTATATTCCGAGCACATCATGAACGGCGTGTCATCGTTGACGTGATATATCCAGCCGGACAGATCGCCGCAGTCGAATTCATACAGATAGCCTATACCGGAGATATATCCGTTAGCTCCGGCCTGCACCTGAATATTGTATTTCCTCGCGGCCTGAATGAGTATGTCATAGACCGTATCACCCTCCGATATGCCGAACTCCGTGGTATCGAGTATGATGCCGTCGGCGGGAACGTAGGGAGAATCATATTTTCCGACGATAGTGTCGCAGCGTATCGCGAGAGTGACGGTTCCGACAGTTCCGGCAGTGGGGCTGTCGGTTACGCTGTAATAATCCTCGGTGCTCCTGAATTCGGTGAAGAAGATGAAAGCCGCGGCCGCCCCCGCGACGATAAACACCGCGATGAAATTGGAAACTCTGCGTTTTTTCAGGACGAAAAGAATTATGCAGCCGGTCAGAGCGGCGGCACCTATGATAATGTAAGCGACGGGCTTATATCCGATGCCGTTGTCGGCAGTCGCCGGAGCCGTTTCGGGTACAGCCGGAGCGGCAGGGGCGGGAACAGCGGAAGTGTCCGGAACGGTCACAGGGCTTGTCGTGACCGCGGAGGTCTCGGGAGCGTCTGCCGCGTTTTTTTCCGTGTTATTGAAAACATACAGCTTTTCTCCGTTCCGGGCAGAGATCACATAAGCGGTCAGAGACATGAGTGCCTGTGTGGTAGCGGTCTCATTCGTACCGCCGTCAAGCGTGTGAGAAAAGCTGCCGTCGCTTTGCCGGAATTTTGTTATCCCGTCGATCACAGTGTTTCCGTTCTTTACGAATCTTTTGTCGTCGGCTGAGATGCCGAGCTGTGCCATAGCGATGAGCACCTGCGCGGCGCTTTCTGGGTTTTCCGTTCCGAAGCTCTGATAACCGCC
>CAMVBT010000012.1 GCA_947165805.1 uncultured Clostridia bacterium | reverse complement strand
CTTCCTCGTTCGTTATCTGAGCCTTGCGTGCGAGAATGTGGTGTATGTTCAGCCGATCAATTCCAGCGGCATACTCCAGCAGCTCATCCGGGTCAAGGAGGGCGATGTTTTCGTGTCGATCTCGTTCCCGAGATACTTCAACAATACGCTCACCGCCACAGCCTTCGCGAAGAAGTGCGGCGCGGATATCATCGCGATAACCGATTCCGAGGCTTCGCCGCTTGCCGAGTATGCCGATCAGCTGCTGCTCGCGAAGAGCGACATCATCAGCTACGCCGACAGCCTCGCGGCTCCGCTGAGCCTGATAAACGCCCTTGTCGCCGCTGTCGGTATGCGCAACAGCTCCCGCCTTGCCGATACCCTTACCCGCCTTGAGGAAGTCTGGGCAGAGAACGCGGCATATAAGAAGGACGACGACAAGTAGTGCGAACGGCTGTCTGCGCCGCTCCTTTACGAAAAAAACTGCTCCCGAGGGGGCAGTTTTTTGTTTATTCGGTTATTTTTTCAGCCGACAACAGTGTAATCGAGCTCCTCGACCGCGTTCTTTAGTGTTTCAAACGGCGTCTCCGCCGACAGGTTTACCACCGCGGTGCCTTTTTCGTGGCTCACCTCGGCGGATTCCACGGTGTCTATCGCCTCGAGAGCGTTCTTTACCGCCGCCTCGCAGTGCGGGCACATCATGCCTTCGATCTTCATAGTTATTTCCATAGTCATTATCCTTTCTTTATGCGTTCGCGCCATTTCCTGAAGCCGAACATGATAAGCGCCGCCGCAAATACTCCGCCGACCATTATGATATAATCTATCGGACGGGTCTGCGCGTTGATATTGCCGATATCGTCATGCTGCCACAAAGCGTCGGATGTATCTCTCGCGTGAGTATCGCCGGCAGCTATGTACATCGACTTTATGTAAGCCGTGTCATTGAGCCCGGTCACGGTGAGACGCGCTGTGCTTACGTTCTCCGGCAGCGCCGCGTACATCGAGTCAGTTCCGATACGCCAGCTGTGGAACTTGCCGTCGGCGGGCGACATGGTGATCGCCCCCGTCATGGGCCCGGAGACCTCATTTCCGTCGCTGTCAAGATATTCCAGCGAGATATCGCAGACGTGGTTTACTCCGTTGTCGGTCACGCCGTTGCTGTCGCTTCGGTAGCCGCCCGCGATCACGCACACATAAACGCCTCCGGCTGCCGGTATCTCGGCGGTGACAGTACCGTACTTCTTAAAATGAAATATTTTCTGCGCCGACAGGTATTCGAGAGCATCGGTCCCCGTTGCCTGCATATTGCTCTCCGTAAGCTCGAATGAGCTTTCCGCGGCTCCGGCGGAGACTGCCGCCGTCACTGCGAACATCAGCGCCGCGATCAGCGAAACGATCCTTTTCACTGATTGCGCTCCTTTATGGCGCGGTCAATGGCGCGCTTGGCATCGCGCTCTGCCATCGAGGCGCGCTTGTCGTAGAGCTTCTTGCCCTTGCAGAGCCCAACCTGCATCTTTACGCGGCTGCCCTTGAAGTAGAGCGAGACCGGTATCAGCGTGAGTCCGTCGGTCTTTACGAGCCCGTAGAGCCGCATTATCTCGCGCTTGTGCATCAGGAGCCTGCGCTCGCGCATCGGATCCTTGTTGAATATGTTTCCCTTTTCGTAGGGGGATATGTGCATCTGCTTGACGTAGGCCTCGCCTTTTTCTATCTCTATCCATGAGTCGCGCAGGTTGACGCCGCCCTGACGTATCGACTTGACCTCGGTGCCGGTCAGCTCGATGCCCGCCTCGAGGCTCTCGACGATGAAGTATTCGTGCCTTACCTGTCTGTTTTCTGATATGGTTTTAGTGTTTTCTGCCATTTTTCTCCTTTATAACCACTGGGTGAACGCCGTCATATCGTCCTTGCTGTAACCCAGCCTTTCGTAGAATTTATGCGTCGACTGGAGCTTCGACTGTGTGGCGAGCATGATGCGGAAGCAGTTGTTCGCTTCGGCGATCCTCTTCGCCTCCTCGAGACAGGCGGTCGCGAAGCCCTGAGCGCGGTACTCGCTCTTCGTGACTATGTTCTCGACGACAGCGAATGAACGCTGGTCGTATGTAAGGTTCGGGATAATAACGCAGGTGCAGGTGGAAACAAGGACACCGTTCTCTTCCGCCACTATGACGTGGTACATCTTGTCTGTCATGATATGATCCCATATCCTGACGGTCTCTTCGTTCTTTTCAAGAATGCTTCGTCCGAACAGCAGTGAGTACAGCTCGAGCAGTCTGTCGAGATCGCCGGCTTCTGCTTCTCTTAT
Organism: uncultured Clostridia bacterium; assembly: GCA_947165805.1. Taxonomy (GTDB): domain Bacteria; phylum Bacillota; class Clostridia; order Oscillospirales; family Ruminococcaceae; genus Ruminiclostridium_E. The sequence goes on along the minus strand of CAMVBT010000012.1, from coordinate 15,789 downwards.
CCTTACCATAGTATCACTCCTTTGCGCTGCCCGAACGGGCCTGATCGCTGACTTACAATAATTATAGCACAGCAGCCCGTTTTTTTCAATACGTTTCGGAAGATTTTTACACGAATTTTCCCGATATATGCCGGAAATCACACAGCGGCTGCCCGCGGCATACAATATAGAAGCCGTAAGGCAATCAATTCTACGAAAGGAAGAAATGCGATGAACTGCAACGAATACGAACACAGCACTGCCGACTACCCGACAAAGATCGCCGTCGGCTACGCGAATGTGCCGTTCCAGAAGCTCGGCAAGGTCTATACGCCCGAAAAAGCTATCACCCGCGGCACGATATTCCCCGAGCTCGATATAGGCATCGGCGAATACGAAAGGGGGATATACGATGGAAAATAACAGACAGATGAGCGCACAGCAGCTCATGCAGAAGGTAAGTGAGGCGGCATTCTACGTTACCGACCTCAAGCTCTACCTCGACACCCACCCGGACGATGCCCGGGCACTTCGTATGTTCGGAGAGGCGAGCCGTAACGCGAAAGCCTGCTTCGAGGCGTTTGAGAAGCGTTTCTACCCGCTTTTCGCCACATCGGCGGACTGCGACAGCGACTGGGAGTGGCTCGTCGGAACGTGGCCTTCCCAGAAAATGGCATAAGGAGGGGAACATATCATGTTTATATTCACAAAAATGACGCAGATACCCGTAAAGATAAACAATAAAAATCCCCGTCTCGCCAGCTATATACTGTCGCAGTACGGGGGACCCGACGGTGAGCTCGGAGCCTCGCTGCGCTACCTGTCGCAGCGTTTCGCGCAGACCGAGAAGAGCGGTATAGCCCTGCTCACCGATATCGGCACCGAGGAGCTCGGGCATCTCGAGATGATCGGCAGCATTGTGACACAGCTCACCAAGGGCGAGGGAGCCAAGAGCTTCGACCGCTACGGCGTCGGCGATTACTACATCGACCACGCGAACGGCGTCTATCCCGCCAGCGCAGCCGGAGTGCCGTTCTCCGCGGCTTATCTCCAGAGCAAGGCAGACCCTATCGCCGATATTATGGAGGATATGGCGGCGGAGCAGAAAGCCCGCGCTACCTACGACAACATTCTCCGTATGTGCGACGATCCCGATGTTACCAACATCATACGTTACCTCCGTGAGCGCGAGGTCGTGCATTTCCAGCGGTTCGGCGAGCTGCTCGATATGCTGCAGAGCAAGATAAAGTAGTATGACAGAAAACATCTGCTTCTTTTTCGCAAAGGAAGCAGATGTTTTGGTTTACAGACCTTTTGAAAAGCCGCCGCAGAAAATTTTTACTTTAGCAAAACAGTTTTGCCGTCAATAGTTACGGAAACAATATCGTCCGGTTCAACGGGCTGGTCAAATTCGAGAAAATTTGTCTGTGTATCGGTCTGTGCGTCAGTTCTGGTCATATTATCATGCTGTATCAGCTCCGACCCGTCGGCAAATGTAAAGGTGACCGGGTCGGTAAAATAACATTCGGCTTTTCCGAAGACTTTACCGTTCGTGCAGAAAGAATATGTGCAGGTGAAGGGCGTTATCGTCATATCGTAAAGTACGGTCTCGACCGGCTCCAGCTTTCCGTTTACCAGATCATAAACGGTTATCGGCTCATTCAGCTCGATATTTCTTGACGGAGCATTGCTTTCAAAGTCTATCGGTATCTCTGCTTTGAAATCAGCTTCATACCGATCGATGTCGGTGTAGTCATAATCAAGCTTTACGCTTGCAGCAGGTACGATGCGCCTGATACCTTTGAAATCTACCGTCAGCGTTTTACCGTAAAGGTCGTTCGACGCCGTCATGTGAGAGCAGTAGGTATATGTGTTCCCGACCTTTTGTATAAGGATATCATCGAGAAGAAGACCGAGATCGTCCGTTGTATCGAGGATACAGATAGGTTCCCACTCGGTAAAACCCTCTTTCGGAAGGGTATCGTTCTCGTCATCGAACACAATGTCGTATATCAGGTATATGACTCTGCCTTCGCCCATAACGCCTTTGAGGTTCAGAGTATAGCCTTCGCCGTCATAGCTCATATCAAGCTCTTTGCCGTATCTGCTGTAGTCAAAGCCGCTGTTCCGGTAAGTGTTTTCAACAGCAACGAACTGTGCGTTCTGCGGACTGTCTGTATCAATATATGGCATGATATTCTGCTCGGCTGACTTCTTACCGAACATATCTCCGAACAGGGCATTGATATCCCAGTTGAGCGCTGCTCCTACCGAAACCGTAAGTGCCGCCGCTGCTGCTATAGACGCGATAACAGCTATCGGCTTTTTGAATTTGACTTTTGTCTTTTCCATAATTCTCGTCCTTTCCTTAACAATGTCAAACATTTTTTCATCGTCGGAAAAGGGAGCTTTTGTAAACGCTTCACAAAGAGCATCTTCAAAAAAATCTTTGTAATTCATCATCGGATATTCTCCTTTCTTTGATAAGAAGACTTTTCAGCTGTTTCCTGCCTCTGCTCAGCCGCGCGGAGACAGTATCGACGTTTGTACCGGTCATTTCAGCTATCTCGCTTGTTGAATAGCCTTCATAATAGTACATATACAGCGCGATGCGATTTCTTTTAGTGATCCTGCTCATTACCCGAAGCAGTCCGTCGCTTTCCGCAATATCGAAATGTGCTTTTTCGCCGGCGGCTTCGAGCGGTAGCGAAAACCTGTACCAATGGGAACGCAGCAGGCTTTTGCTTAAGTTTATCGTGCAGCGCAGCAGCCATGCCTTCGTGTGTTCATCGCTCTCGAAAGTACCGGTATAGGTATAAAGCCTGAAAAACACGTCCTGCGCAATGTCCTCGGCATCGCTTGTGTTTTTCACATAACACAGCGCGGCTCCTATGACATTTGCGCGATACAGCTTTATGTAACGTTCAAGTTCACTGTCGGTCATTCGCATCTCACTCCCTTTTCGCTCTGAAAGGACCTTTCGCCTATAATACGAATGAGCAGCCCGAAAGCTGACATTTAATTATCAAAAATTATAATTTCGTCAATATCACCGATATTATACATCATTTTTCGGCAATTGCAACAAAGAAACAAGCTATAGAAACTATATCCATTTCGATATCGTAAATAATCGAAAGCGTCTTTTATCTCCCGGATCGGCGGCAGCTCGTCGTTTACGATCATTCCATCAAGCCACTTCACAAACAGGTGACACTGCTCCATATATGTCTCAAAGGTCATGTGTGAGAATATCCCTTTCGGATATTTCGTTCCCTCGTCACGCCTCGCCTGATGCTTCGACTGACCAAAGCGGAGCTGACCGTAAATGATCGAGTTTACCTGATGCGTCAGGCTTTTATGCTTAGACATCGATTTTCTTTTTCCTGAATACAGGATCCGGAGCAAACTGATATTCCCACCTTACTACTCTGCCGTGCTCAAAGACTCTGAATCTTCTTAAATATCCCGCATCTTCAAGCTTGTTCAGACAGTTGCTGATTTTTGTGTACCCGCATGGCATTATCTTTTGCAGATTCTTGATCGAGTAATTCCGGTCATCGGGCAGAGACAGCAATGTAAGAAGCATTCCGCGCGCCTCTGCTTCTAAAAGCTCGTCCTTCACCATATAAGTTTTCAAAATGTTCTTTTCAGTCATTTTAATGACCTCCTTAAAAAATTTTACTTGAAGCTTTCGCTTCCGAATCTATTATGATAACGAATTCGGAGGCGGCGACTGGCTGATGATGTACGGCGGCACAAGCTTTCACGCGGACGCTGTGAGCTGGCTCACATTTACTGCGTTTCCGAAACCGTTCGCGTTCACGAATGTTCTGATATTTTTCGGGCTTTTGAAAGGCGTGACAATGCTCATGCCCGACAATGCGTTCCGGCTTGCGTTCACCAACGGGCTTATGAGCGAGAGCATGATAATATGGTTTGCGATCATTCTGATATTTGAGATACGAAGGGATAGAAAAGTACAAAAACATAAGTAATGTGTCCTCAATAACTGCCGAAATGCAGTTATTGAGGACACATTAATTACGGAAACAATATCGTCCGGTCCAACGGGCTGACCGGATCAAAGGAGACCGGTATCGGCTTTCCGGCAGTATCCGATATATACAGCTTCGGCCGAGGATACTGCCCGCGGTGTATCATATCATTCCAGCGACCTGAAATCCGAGTATCCCGGCGATGCAGACTATGCTGCCCGCAAGGTTGAGGCCTGTCGGCCGGGTGCTCTTGCTGAACAGTCCGACAATGAATATCACTATCAGTATCATCGGCGGTATGAACGCGAAGTTTGTAAGGCTCTCGGCTGCGACCGCGTTCTCGCCGAGCAGTCCGAGCGCGTTCGGGAGCTTGCACAGCAGCACGATGATAACGCCCTTCATGCCCTCGGGACTGTTCTTCGCGACAGTCCACGGCTTTGCTGACGGGAGCATGACGAGAGCGAGAACGATAAGCGCGAACAGAAGCGTCATTGTCGATGAGATGATGCCCTCCGCCGCGTTCATCACGAAACCGTATATGAAGCGAGCCGCGAGGTAGAGCAGCATAGGAATTGCGATCTTTTTGTAGTTCACCTTTTCGCGCCCCGATACAGCTATCATCACGAGCCCCGCCATTGTGAGCGCTATGAACAGCAGCTTAACTATGCTGATAGTCTGGCTGTAGATGATAACATCGGTGAAATACGAAACGAACAGCAGTATGCCGACCCACGCTTTCAGCTCGAACGCCGACATGTATTCGAGTATCTTCGCGCTCATATCGAATTCAAGGTATTTTGAAAGCGCGATAAGAAGCACGAATACCGGAGCGAGCCAGTTCGCCGTGACCGTCGTGTCCGCAAACGGGAGCAGCGGCAGCAGGAACAGCACCGTTCCCGCCGCCATGAAGAACGTGAGCTGTGAGCCGTTGTATTTGGCCTTGCTCACCGCGTATTTGTCATTCAAAGAAGTGATAGTGTATAATCCGACTACCGCAAGCATAAGTAACATAAAAAATACCGCCTTTTTTTCGACATCGAGGGATATTATATCACATCGGGCGGTATTTTTCAAGAGTTTTTGCGATACGGACAGATATTTGTTTCAGTACACTGTTTTATCGGTCTGTCCACTCATCAAGGCATTTTCTGATCTCGCTTACAGGTATCATCACACCGTAATTGAAAGTGCTCCCGTCAAGCGAAAGGGAAGCCCCCGGTGTTATTCCCGCAAGCCGCATCTGTTCGTTTATTGCAGCGCCGCCGCTGCTGCCGACCTGAATATACGCGGTATGCTTCATTGCGCTGCTCGGGAAGCCCTTGAATTCCCCGAACCGTTCGATACCCGATGTTACCTTGCCGTAAGAAACTCTGAACCATTCATTCTGCGGATTGCCGACGCACATGATACGATCATTTATTCCGGGATCGCTGTCGGCAAACTCGATAACGGAAAGCTCCTCGTCCGAAGAGAACCTTATGACCGCGAGATCGTCAAGGCTGCTGACAAACATTATTTCCGCCTTGTACATTGAGTTATAAACATCTGCGGAAAGCATATTGAATCCCTCAAGCCCGGGAATGTTCTCGGAACGCATATCGGTATTGACGGTGAAAACAAGCAGCTCCGAATGTTCGATGCTCACAACATGAGCCGCTGTCGGTGCGTAGTACATTTACCTTTACCGCAATAACGGCAACAACAGACGCAGTTATCCGTGAACCTTTCGATTTCAGGATACCGAATATATATACCGGCATCATCGCAAAGCAATATATTGGCCGACAGCAGATGATCCGGGAAGCTCCTTATCGCGGTATTCAGATATCCTGCCCCCATTATCGCTGGCAATACGGTCATAACGGACAGTATCAGCCCCGACAGTATGTTGTCCTTTTTTATATACCAGCCTATGAACGCTCCCGGGAAGGTAAGGAGCGTCATTATGAACCAGAAGCCGTAATATCGGAACAGCCCCCAGCCGAGACCGTTGAACGGCACCTGTATCAGATATACGAGCGGCTGTGATATCAGAAAGAACACGAATGTCTTAACGCTGCTTCGAGCGGCTTCTCGCAGTTCGTGATGATGATGAGCGCGGGAAGTATCCAGCCCTCCGTATTGACCGCTATATCGTGAAATGAATTCGAGTGCGGCACAAAAATCGCCATGAGCGCTGTATAGATGCCTGCCGCGGCTGCGAACAGTATCACCTTCAGCCATGTCATTCTTATACCGCCGAAAAGCTTGTCTGTCATATCGGTCCCTCTCTTTTCATCCGGCAGATGTTCTGATATACAGATATCAGCAGCTGTTATACATCATTGCCGTACAGCAGACCCCGCCGGCCTATCCGACAATGACCCGGATCTGTGCCAGCGCCGCCTCAGCGTTGAAAGCTGCCTCATCGGCATTTTTTCCGGTTGCGATGACATGGCCGATACGGTCGGAGCTGTTTTCCGGCCGTCTGATACGGTCTCCGGTCTTCATATAGATCTCTGTTTCCTGAACTCCGGGCATGCTTCGTGCCGCTTCAACACCTTCGACAGCCTTTAGTATGCCTTTTTCGCCCTGAATAAACCGAATGGCGGCCCCGCGGTCGAACTTTCCGCGGCAATGGACCTCTTCGCCCAGAAGAGCGGCGAACGAACACTCTGTCATATCAACGCCGGTGGAAAGCGGCACCAATCTTGATGTTATGAAGTCGCCGCCTGCCCGGGCCGCTATCTCGACGAGTCTTGCTCCCGCGGGCGTGACCTTTATTTCTGTATGAGTAGGTCCGTTCCGCATACCTATCGCGCGGACGGCGGCATCCGCTGTTCTTCTGATATCCTCCTGCTGTACGGGAGTCAATCTGCTGGGCTCGGTATGTCCGAGTTCCACAAAAAAGGGCAGCTCGGTAACTATCTTATCGGTGATGGTTATGATGTGAGGTTCCCCGTTAACGGTAAAAGACTCAACACTGACCTCGGGGCCTTCCATGAACTCCTCGGCAATAGCCTCGCCGCTCCGGGAGTATTGTATACAGTATCTGTACAGTTCTTCAAGATCCGGGCTTTTTTCCTTGTCTATCAGGATAACGCCCCGGCTTGCGGCATTATCTGCGGGTTTAAGGATAAATCTTGCGGGCATCCTGGCGGCTGTAACAAGAAATTCGTCGGGATCCCTGATCTCATAAAACTCCGGAACGGGTACTCCGCACTCCCGCATACGTTTCATCATAGATATCTTGTCGGTCGCGCACACAGCGCCTTCGTAGGAGATATCGGTCTGCTTCCCGAGTTTTTCGCAGACCCAAGACACTGTCCTGACCGGCATATCGCTTGTGGAGGTGATGATGTGATCGGGCTGGTATTCGAGAGCGGCCTTATATACCGCCTCCCTGTCTATCGTACTGATCTCCAGGAACTTGTCAGCGTATCGTATACCGGGGGCTTCCGGATCATAATCCAGCACATAGACGAAGAGCCCTTTTTCTTTTGCCTTCCTGATCGCCGGGATCTGCAGCCTGCCGGCCCCGAGAATGAAGATAGACTTCATGATCGTTTTCCTTTCGTTTTTACACTTCTCTGTCGGCAAAAAGCCGCGGATATACGCCGCGTTCTGTCTCCTTGATATAGTCCTTCATCAGCTCCCGGAAGTCGGAGAACACGGGCTCATATCCGAAATCACGCCTTGCTTTTTCGATCGAGAACAGGTATGATCTGCCGCTGTTCACCATATCGTCCCGGTATATGACTTCCGATCTGTGTCCGCTGTCAGCCGCGAACAGGTCGGCGCAGACCTCTGCCTGTTCGAGCAGTGTCGTGGCTTTTCCGGATGTAATATTGTAGAGGCCGTATGCGTTCTCGCTCTTAGCCGCTTTGTAATAAGCCTGGGCAACGTCCTTCACATAGACTGTGTCTCTCGCCAGATATCCGTATACTTCGATGGTCTCTCCGGCCTTAGCCTTATCTATAAAGGTCTGAAGACCTGACTTTACGGTCTTTCCGTTGACCTTCAGGTGGCCGTGGGGGCCGACTCCGTACACGGGAGGCAGTCTGAACCAGGCATTTTTCATTCCGTGCTGCCGGTTATAGTACATCATGATATCAGCCGCCGCGTTCTTGGAAATAACGTACACCGCATGGTCGCCGGCGAAGCTGAAATCTCTCGGTTCGGATTCATCAACGGGAGGGTCGGTCCTCCACGCGCCTGCGACGTCGCCGAAGGAGATCGTGTTTATAAGACGCCCGATGCCGTTTCTTCTGCAATACTCCAGCGCATAGCACGTTCCGAGAGTATTGACCTTTATATATTGATCCGCGTTTTCCTTCTCTTTAAGATCGGCATTCTCGCTTGCCGGAAGAGCACCGGAAATGAGGATGACGCCTTCGACTCCTTCTTTCGGGAGTTTCTCGAAATCTTCCGGATGTGTCAGGTCCAGGCCGACATAGTCGGCGCCGACAGAATCATAATACTCCCGGAACTTGTTGTTCCGTCCTGTTACAACGACTTTTTCTCCGTTCTCTATAAAATGGGTGGCCGTGTAGACCCCGATAAAGCTCGACGCGCCGATTATAACGAACATAGTCTTGCCTCTCTTTTATATATTCAGCGTTTGTACGGTCTGCCCGCTGTCAGCATTCATAATGAGCATAACGCATTCGCGATGAGAAATACGCCGTTTCCGCCGATAAGAGCATGAGCTCTTTCTGCCAGTTCTATCAGCCTGTTGTTATCCGCGAGATAATAAGACACCCTGCTCACGATCCGGGCGACGCATCTGTCCTTATCCTCGAACGATCGTCCGCAGTAGTCCACTGCCGCTGCTTCGGACATGGCTTCCGCGCTCTTTGTCTGTTCCTCGGCCATAGCAAACGATATCGTCGGAAGCCCCATTGCGGACAGCTCATAGACTGTCGTGCCGTTTGCGGAAACGGCCATATCGCAGTCTTTCATCAGTGCCGACATTGACTTCACATTCTCGTGCAGGATTATATCAGGCTCATTATCGTATGCCTCATGCAGTTCTTTTTTATGCCCGAACATCCGCCCGACGACAACATCGAGCCTTATCCCCGTTCCGGCGGCAATCGGCCTGAGCCCTTCGATAACAGCGGACACCATATTATCATGATCCGTATTTCCCGTGGTAATGAGTATTCGCTCGACGCGATCCCGGTATTCGCGGACCGCGTTCCGGAATTCTTTCCGTAAGGGAGCGTATCGAGGTCCGAGAAGCAGTACGGTCCGCTCATCATAGTTTTTTCTGTAGAACTCGTGATCAGTAGCCATGCTGTAGTTTATGAGCAGATCAAGCTGTCCGAGGTACTCCTTTTTGCTCCCTAAGTAAGCGATCCTGCAATAAGGCTTTAGCTTTTCGACATATTCTCTTGTTACCTGATATGTATCTATCAGCAGAACAGGATGAGAGTCTTTTTCCAGCAAGCCCTTCACCTGTTCCGCGTCTGTCATCGGATCGCGCCAGTCGGAGCGAAGAACGATGTAAGGGACCCCGGCTTCCTCCAGTACGGGAACGGGATCATCGTCCGCAACAAGGAAACACACCTGCTCACCCCGGTCGGCGAGCTCGTTCGCTATTGCCAGACAGCGCATGATATGTCCGCCCGAGATCGTCGGATTGCTGTCCGCTCTGACAAATAACATAATTATCCCCTTAATCCCCGATATATTCCCATTTCAGCGCTGTCCCGCGCTTGATATCGGCGGCTGCCTTCCTGCCGAGTATCTCTTCATAATGCCATGTGTGCAGTCCTCTTCCGGGTCTGACAGACCTGATGTTCTGACCGGTGAATACTTCTCCTGCCTTGATGTCCTCAACGGCATACAAGGAACGCGCGTTTTTTCTGCCGCGTTCCTGAGCCTCCGTCAGTTCATATGCAACTTTTCCTAAAGCTTTTTCGATGTTGCGGACATCGGTCACCATCTGAGCGAACTCCTCCGGCTCCATAGAGAACGCCGCGTCTGCGCCTCCGTCCGAGCGGCGGAGCGTCATGTGCTTCTCGATGATATGTGCGCCAAGCGCCACTGCCGCCACATCTGCCGCGTGCCCCATCGAGTGATCCGAAAGTCCCGTGACGCAGTCAAACATCTCCGCCATATGCGGGATCGTCCTTAAATTCAGATCCGGATAAGGAGTGGGATACTGAGATACACATTTCAGAATGGCTATATCCTCGTTCCCCTCGGCTTTACAGGCGTTCACCGCTCTTTCGGTGTCGGCAAGCGCGGCTATGCCCGTAGAAAGGATAACGGGCTTTCCGGTCGCGGCACAGCGCTTTATCAGCGGGATATCCATTATTTCATAAGAGGCGATCTTATACGCGGGAGCGTTCAGCCCCTCCAACAGATCGACCGCCGTAAAGTCGAACGGAGAAGAAAATATCTCGATGCCTGTCTCCCTCGCGTATTCAAACAGCCCTTCATGCCATTCCCACGGCATATATGCCGACTCATAGAGCTGATAAAGGTTCTGCCCTTCCCAAAGGCTGCCCTTCGTCGCCATGAACTCGTCGCCGCGGCAATCTATCGTGATCGTATCGGGGCGGTATGTCTGGAGCTTGACGGCATCTGCGCCGGCCTCCTTCGCCGCCAGTATTATTTTCTTCGCTCTTTCATAGTCCTGCAGGTGATTTGCGGACATCTCGGCAATAATATAGACAGGCTGACCTTCGCCTATTATCCTGCTGCCTATCTTTATTGTCTTATTCATCGGCGTTTTTCCTCCTCATCAGCTCGAACTTCAGCTCTGCCAGCTTCCAATCTTCCTCGGTGTCGATATCCTGGACTTCCGACTCCGGAAGAATAAACGGAACGATGTTCTCTCTGATCGTTCCGTCCGCCGCAAGGTAGTCCGAGATGTTGTAACAGTAGAACTGTCCGGCTTCATGATAGAAAGGCTCTGTATCCTGCGACCTGGCATATCTGTACTCCTCCCATTTGAACCGGAGCTTTCCGTCCTCTATGATATAAGCCCTCTGCGGAGGATATGAGAACTGCACGACAGGGATCAGCAGGGAGCTGCGCGACTCCCGGAAAAGCTTCATTGCCGCTCTCAGCTTCTCCGCCGTGACAAATGGGGCTGTCGGGTAGATACAGGTCATATCATCAAAAGACCTGCCGCGTTTTTTATATTCCGACAGCACTTCCATCAGCACATCGCGGGTGGTCGCATGGTCGCCGGACGTTTCCGCGCTGCGCATAAAGGGGACGCTTGCCCCGTATTTCACGGCGGTCTCCGCGATCTCTTCGCTGTCTGTGGAGACCATGACTTCGGAATATATCTCGGCTCCCGATGCCGCTTCGATACTGTAAGCGATGATCGGTCTTCCGCAGAATGATCTTATGTTTTTGCCGGGTATCCTCTTTGACCCTCCGCGGGCCGTGATGATAGCGATACTGCTCATAATAGAATGTCTCCTGTCGATCGTCCCCGCCGCCGGACCCGGGCGGGGAGTCTTCCGCGCTTCCTCAGCGTTACGTTTTTCTGTAATATCCCGCGACCTTCTTCACCGCGTGGATGACATCATCCACGTCCCGATCGGTCATCTTCGGATAGAGCGGGATACTCATTATCCCTTTGTAAACCTCCTCCGCATTCGGGCAAAGACCTTTTTCGTATCCGAGATGCCTGTAATACGGGAACCAATATACGGGAACGTAGTGTATCTGGCACCGGACATTTTCGGCGGACATAGCGTCAAAGAATTCGCGGCGCGTGCACGTCAGCTTGCCGGGATCCAGACGTATGATGTACAGATGCCGGCAGGTATCGGACTGCGGTATCTCTTTCTGTACAATGATCCCGGGGATCGTGCCGAATGCTTCGTCATATCGCTTTACGATCTCCTTTCTCCTCGCGGCGAACCTGTCAAGTTTTTTCATCTGACTGACGATCAGAGCCGCCTGGATATCTGTGATGCGATAGTTGTAGCCCAAAGCGATCTGTTCGTAATACCAGGGTCCTTCGTGCGGAGCATCTTCCATAAGGCTCTCGTCATGTGTGATGCCGTGGGTATGAGCGAGAACAAGCTTTTTATATGAATCTTCGTTATTCGTCGTGATGGCTCCGCCCTCGCCGCCGGTTATCGTTTTTACGGGGTGGAAGGAGAATGTAGTCATATCGGCTAAGGAGCCGACCTGTTTCCCGTTATACTTTGTCGCGAGCGAATGAGCCGCGTCCTCGATGAAGACCAGACCGTACTCGTCGCAGATCTTCCTGATCTCATCATGCCGCACGGCCTGACCCGTGAAGTCAACGGCCACAACAGCCTTTGTCCTGTCTGTGATCCTCTCGCGAATACTTGCCGGGTCGATGTTGTAGGTCCCGGTATCGATATCGGCGAAAACCGGGCGCGCACCGACATAGAGAGCGCAGTTCGCTGATGCCGCGAAAGTGAGCGGCGTCGTGATGACTTCATCGCCGGGACCGATGCCTGCCGCGATACAGGCGCAATGAAGAGCCGCTGTTCCGCTGCTTACGGCTATGGCATACTTTGCTCCCGTGTGGCGGGCAAGCTCCTTTTCAAGTTCTTCGACCTTCGGGCCGCAGGTAATGTAGTCGGACCGCAGTGTATCCGACACAGCCTTTATATCGTCCTCATCTATCCATTGCCGCCCGTAGAAGATCTTCGTGCTGCGGACAGGATCACCGCCCTTGATCGCCAGCTTTTCCATATCAAAACCTCTTCTTTTTCAGATGCTTCCGATCTTAGCCTTATTCTTCTCTATCCATTCCTGAAGCTGCGGGATCGTCATCCACTCTTTGTTTTTGTCGGATGTATAGCTGAAGCCTTCCGGGACAGGCCTGCCTTCCTTGATCATGGCATCGAAAGGCCCCCAGCTGCATATCTGCGGGAGTATCTTGAAGTGATCCGTGTATTCGTAAGTAAATGGCGCGTCCTCGACACCGATCATCTGCTCATGAAGTTTCTCGCCCGGGCGTATCCCGATCTCGACCTGCTCGGCGTTTGCGTCCACCGCGGTCGCGATATCGCAGATATTCATTGACGGGATCTTCTTTACATAGATCTCGCCGCCCTCCATGTCGTCGAACGCGTGCCAGACCAATTCGACACCTTGCTCCAGTGTTATCATGAAGCGCGTCATGCGCTTGTCGGTGATCGTCAGCCTGCCCGAACGTGCTGTCTCCATAAAGAACGGGATGACCGATCCGCGGGAGCCCATGACATTGCCGTAACGAACGACGGCGAATCTGGTTTTCCCGCCGGTATAGGCGTTGCCCGCAATGAAGACCTTGTCGGAACACAGCTTCGTCGCGCCGTAAAGGTTGACGGGCTGGGACGCTTTATCTGTGGAGAGCGCCACAAGCCTTTTGACGCCGCTGTCTATGCAGGCGTCTATAAGATTCATCGCACCGTTTACATTTGTTTTGATGCACTCGAAGGGATTATACTCCGCCGTCGGTACGATCTTTGTCGCTGCCGCGTGGACAACATAATCGACTCCGTTCAGGGCGCGGTAGAGCCGTTCCTTATCCCTGACATCGCCGATGAAGAAGCGCACCCGGGGATCGTTCGGGAACTTTTTCGCCATGTTCCACTGTTTCATCTCGTCGCGGCTGTATATGATGATCTTTTTGGGGTCGTACTTCGCCAGTGTCATCGGGACGAAGGTGTTGCCGAAGGAGCCGGTGCCGCCTGTTATCAGGATCGTTGAGTTTTTGAGCATTTCCATATCCTCCCTGTGGATCTGTTGTTTTTATTATCGTGACACAAACGCGTCAAGGTCTGTGATTCGTTCTTTTTGCATAGCCTGGATATCGGCTGCCGCCGCAGGGCGTTCCTTCTCCGCCTCGCACAGGGTCCGCGCAGGGGGCGGAGCCCTTCGCGGCATTGGAGCAGCAGGGGCCGGCGGATAATTTTTCTCTGACATGACCGGTTTTCCGGTCATATCTGTATTGTAGCATTTAACCGTTCATCTGTCAAGGGGTGCCGCAAATAACGTCCGGCGGGCTCCGCGATATGCTCCGGAGCGTGATAAGGCAGCCTCCGCGCTTCCGGCTCAAAGAAAACTGCTCCTTTTACGGGTGAAAAGGAGCAGCTGTTTTTTATCGGTTTCCGGCTTTTTCCGCATTAATCATGTTTTCGGCGAATACGGCGTATCCCATGTCCGCTTCGTTGACAAGGACGTGTGTCACCGCGCCGACGAGCCGCCCGTCCTGTATTATGGGGCTGCCGCTCATGCCCTGCACTATGCCGCCCGTGCGCGCGAGCAGGTCGGGGTCGGTTATGCGTATGGTCATGTTGCGCACCGGAGAGGTGCTGTAACGGTCCACGCTGACGATCTCGATGTCATATTCCTCGGGCATCATGCCGCCGGTGGTGGTGTATATGATCGCGGCTCCGGGCTTCACCTCGTCGCGCCGCGCTACCGGGACGGGCTCGCCGAGCAGAGGCGCAGCCGCGCACTCGCCGAACACCCCGAAGTCGCTGTTCAGCGTGAGCTTCCCTATCTCCACGCTGGAGATGAACGCCCCGCACAGCTCGCCGGGCATACCGTCGGCTCCGCGTATCACGTCGGTTATGGTGACCGCCGTGATCTCGCCGCTGAGCAGCGGCATACGCACTCCCGACGACGTGTCGCTTATCCCGTGCCCGAGCCCCGCGAACACGCAGGTATCCGGGTCGTAGTAGGTCATCGTCCCTATGCCCGCCACGCTATCCTTTGTCCACATGCCGAGCCTGTACTCGCCGTCCCTGTCCGACTCGAGGGCTTTGGCGGTAAATGTCAGCTCCTCGCCCTCCCGCAGTACCTTGATGGTGCAGGCGGGGTTTTCCTGCACGGCTTCGCAGAGCCTTATACTGTCAGTGACAGCTATGCCGTTCACCGACGTGATTATGTCGCCCTTGCGTATGCCGGCGGCCTCGGCAGGTGACTGCTGGCTGAGGCGGCCGTTCACGGTGCCGAAATCGGTGACGACAACTCCGTCTGTCAGCATCTTTATGCCGAAGGGCGTACCGCACGGTATCACGGTACGCCGCTCCTCGTATTCCGTCATATTCACCGCGGGAACGGCGTCGCATGATCTCCAGCTTACCGCCGTTCCCGCCAGAAACAATACCGCGGGCAGCGCCGCGGCGATATTCAGTATACACGATAGCTTCTTCATTGGCTTTTACCTTCTTTTCGCGTTTTGACAGATATTATTATTTGCAGGCACGTCCGATATATCATAGGAAAGATATTGATTTTTTCCGGAAATCGTGATATTATAATAGAGTCACATATTATCTATATTCGGAACGGACGTTTTTTATGAAAATTTTATCACTTATACTGAAGATCGCGGAAACGCTCATCGTCTGCGTCTGGGGCGCAGCGGTGGGAATATTCTTCCCGGTGTGCATCATGGCATCGGGAGCGGAGATAGTCCCCGAGGACGTAGCCGCCAGAACGGACATCATGGTGATATGGCTTGTCACCGCTGTAATATTCATACTCGCTGCAGCCCTTATCTTCATGAAGCACTACCGCGTCGCGGCGGGGCTGGGAGTCGCCGGACTTGTGGGAGTGCTTGTCGTTGACGCGATGTTTGCGGAGCTGTATCAATACACCGCGGAGAGCACGGGCCCCGACGACCTCTATCTGCCGCTGATATTCGCGGCTCTGCTGGACATATTCATTCTGGTCATCGAGGAGCGCGCCAATTTCGCGAAGCTCTTCGAGGCGAAAAAGAAAAAAGAGGACGAAAAAGCGCCCTCGATACTCGGAGATGACTGAAAATGAACGGTTTTGTGAAATGGCTGAAAAACCACGCGGTAACGCTGGTGTGCGGTCTGCTAATAGT
>CAMVBT010000011.1 GCA_947165805.1 uncultured Clostridia bacterium | reverse complement strand
TATCTGTTGTTTTTTCATGATTCTATTATACTACTTTTTTCCCTTTTTGTACAGGGTTTTTAGAGGTTGCCTTTTTTCAATGACCAAAGCTGTTTCTTCAGCATCCTCCGGCTTGAATAACCTGATCTCCATGTTGTGTCACCTCCACAAATCCCGATCTGTGAACCGAAATTTCTTATATATCCTCCGGCGATATTTCAGATCGCAGAAGCCGGATCGCTTGTTCGACAGTAATGATCTTTGCGTAACGCGTACCCCACATAAATTCATTAAAATATCTGCAGGCAGTTTCCTTGTCAAAATATGGATTATCATAGGTCGAGTTCGTGTATGAAGGAACGAATATGCGGAAACCTTTTTCAAATCCGCTTTTAATTGTTGCGTCCATACAATAGTCTGTTGATACACCGATTGTTATAATATCCTTCTCATCCTTAGCCTTCAGGTATTCGGTCAATCCTGTCATAGGATGGGAAGCACTGTTTACATTCTTTTCAAAACATCGTTCACCGTTTTCCGGCGCAAAATCCTCATATATTTCGTAGTTATCCGCAGATTTGTCCAGATCACTACCTGGGCCGTCATCGTGCTGGACATATACGACTTCAACATGATTCTCCCGCGCTGTAGTAATTAACCGCTTTATATTTTTTCTTACCGTTTCAAACTAATATAGCCTTTCGTCAAAACATCCCTTTTGTGTATCTACAACTAACAGTACCATTCGGTTCTCCTTATCTGTTAAATCCTATCTGCGCTTTCAAACGTTTTATTAAGTATATCATTTTTTAGGCTGATAGTCAATACGCATTCCTGGTTGTGAGCGCTTGCATATGCCTGCGCCGTTCTCGGAAAAGAACAGCCGGAGCACATTTCACAGCACTCCGGCTGCTTTCATAAACTACATACTCAGTCCGAACTGTTCTTCATATTCGTCGAGCGCTTCCTCTGTTTCTTCCTCGGAAAAACCCATAGTTAAAAGCGATTCACGCTCTATGCGACGTATTTCCTCCTCGTGCCAGTCCTTGACTTTTCCGATCTCCTCGCCCGATTCGACGCTGCGGAGCATCACATTTTCAAGCCGTTCATCCGGCGAACCGTCACCGGAAAATGCCGACCAGACACGGTATGTAACTCCGTCAAGCGTTATGTCCCGGTATTCGGTGTCGGACACATTTTCGTCGTCAAGACACTTCGCTCTCTCAAGTTCATTTTTTTCTTTTCGATAATATCACCTCCTCACTGCCAATCTTCGTGCTGATACCGATCAGCCTGCTCGTAACTTATTATCCCATTTATCCTGCGCACCTCGTCCACGATCATTGCGTGCAGGTCATGAACCGTGTCATCGTCAACATCATTCATCGCCGCAACTATGTGTGACAGCTTGCCCAGCTCCACCGCGATCTTGAACAGATTTCTGTTGGTTCGCTGCTCGGATACCTGCATCTGATCACGGATAATGCTATTCAAAACCGGCAGCAGATATTTCGTACTGCTCTTGGCTGCGATGTAGCCGAGATAGAATTTTGTCGCTTCTACGATGAACTCCGAGCGGGAACTGCAGCCGCTCTCGGCATACTTTTCTCCGACCTCCGCAAGCGTGTCCTCGTCAATGTAAAGTGCGAATTTTCGCTTGTCTGACCCCTCGGAATCTGGCTTTATTAAGCCATTTTCTTTCGGATTATCGGGATTTGACCTCCAACTTTTCTTATTTTTCATATTTTGGCTCCTTTTTCTGAATTTTACAACTGGCTCAACGGTGGGCTTTGCCCGCCGAAGTGGACGGGCAGAGCGCCGAAAAGGCGACTGCCCTTTTTCCTGCATTTTTTTCATACCCCCGAATTTGCCTGTTTTTTGAATGACCTGTGCATAACGCCGAAGCCCTGCAAATCCGAAACCTTGTCTTTTCACAGGCTTGATTCTCCTGCTCCGGGCTTCATCGGCTCACACGGGCGCAGAAACGACTCAAATTCGCGAGGAACTACCCTCGGTGGTATCGTTACTCTACCTACCCTGGAATTCGGCGGAAACGATTTTTATGACCCAAGTAACTTTTATGACCCTAATAATCAATAATTGGTCTTTAGACGGCTCACCCCGTTGAGCCGTCTGAATTTTTCGAGAAAAATCAACCAAATGATGTGACAGCGCCTAACATAATTATGCAAAGTATACTCTTTGCTTTCTTCAGTTACTATATGAATTGAACGCTTCACCCGGTATGGTAATATGTCCCGGATATACATAACAAATACCCCGATTATAAGGAACTTCTCGAAAGTTACGCCGATGCGCTCAACATTACAGCAGCCTACGAGAGCTTACAGGACTTTGAAGAGGGTTTCAGGCTCGGAGCAATATTCATTTTTGAAATACCGGACAGTACAAATTAACATCATTATAGTCAACAGCCGCTTGCATTTAACGGGCAAGCGGCTGTTTCAGAATGAATTTTCCGACAGACTGATTTCCCAACCATAAACGCAGGGCCAGAAATAATTTTTTTAATTATTGACAATATGTAGAAGAAAATGTATAATTGATTTATAAAATCTCACAAAACCTGTTTTGAGAGAAAAAGAGCTATCCGCTTTATGCCGCTTTGTATGCGCGCGTCCTGCGCGCTTTTGGCGGCAATACCACGGCTTCCCGCCGTGATCATCTACTTCGTCAAGTCTCCTAATCGGGCGTGGTCTCCCCGGCAGCGGGGAGGTGTCGAGCTTGTGAGACAGAGGGTGTCTCCCCCGCTGGGGGAGGTGGCGAAGCCAGAGAGGGATGACCGACAGAAGACCGACAGACCAGCCCGCTTTCGTCGGCTTTCCCTGTATCTGACGCACCTATCTCATTTTCTCTTTTCAAAGTGGTTTTTAAAGGTATACTAAAGAAACTGAACCGTAAGGGGTAAACAAATGGCACAGCGTAATCACAGGCTGATAGACGGCAAGATCGCTAAGTATATGTTGCCGTCGATAATGATGAATATGGCGATGCAGCTCGGCAACATCGTAGATACGATGCTTGTGGGCAACCTGCTCGGGACAAAGGCTATGTCGGCGATAATGCTATGTATGCCGGTAGCGCTTTTGGAGCAGGTGGTGGGGTTCGGTCTAGGAACAGGCGCGGCAATAGCGGCAGCCACGTTTCTCGGAAAACGTGACAAAAAGAGCGCATCTGATATATTCTCGACTGTGTTCTGGCTTACAGTCATTTTCGGAGCACTGTTTGTGCTGGCGGCTTTCTTCCTGTGTGATCCTGTGGCACATCTGCTTTCGGGCGGAGGCGAATTTGAAGGGCTTGCGCGGGATTATATGTTTATATGGATGCTCGGGTGTCCCGTTATCGGCATAGGGCTGTACCTGATGAACTTCATGGGCGTGGAAAGTCAGCCCAGGCTGTCGTCCGCCTATATCATCGTTTCCAATGTGATAAATCTTGTCCTTGACTACATATTCCTTGCATACACGCCTCTCGGCATCAAGGGTGCGGCACTGTCAACTGTGATAGGCTATCTTGGCGGAATGGCGGTGTACATAAAATACATCAGGATGAAAGGAAAGATGCTCTCGCTGAGACCTGTCATTGCTCTGTCATCGGCTGCGGCAGCGTTAAAGTCGGGCTCTCCGACACTCATATATATGGGTATGAAGCTTGTCCAGTCACTCGGACTGAACTTTATCATCAAGGGACTTCTCGGGGAAGAAGGATTTACGATATACACTGTGTGCTCCAATGTTATGATGATAATGCTTATGGTAACGGGCGGTATCATCGGCGTGATACCAAATCTTGCGGGTGTGCTTTACGGAGAAAAAGACTATTACGGGCTGCGGTCGGTTGCATTAAGAACGCTTAAAACAGCCGGGATAGTCACGGCAGGCCTTCTGATTGGCATTATGATCTTCGCCGGTCAGGTCGCGGGACTGTTCGGGGTAAATGAAGGATCGCTTCTCGGCTTTACCGTTCCGGCAATGCGCTGCTTTATGCTCTGTCTTCCGTTTTTTGTATGGAACAAGTTCCTTACAAGCTATTATCAGTGCATTGGCGAGACAAGGTTCGCAAGCCTTATAACCCTTCTCGAAAATGGCACGATAATACTCCCCGCAGCTTATATCTCTATAAGTCTCGCGCTTTCTGCGGACAGCAGCGGTTTTATTGCAATGGGGCTGTCGTTTGTGATATCCGAAGGGCTGACTGCGGCAGTTTCGCTTGTCATCGGCTTTATAAAGCACCCAAAAAACCCTGCGTTCATACTTCCGGGAACGAACACCGGCGAATGTCTCGACCTTTCCATACCGGCAGACAAGGAGGAAGTTCCGGCACTTGTCAGACGTATGCTTGAGTTTGCTGTGGAGAATGGTGTTGAGCGCACTCTCGCTAACCGTATGACGGTCGCGGCGGAAGAAATGACCGAAAACATCATAGCCTACGGCGGGAAAAGCTCGGAGTGGATAGATCTTTGTCTTACGATAGAACCGGAAGTGCTGAGAATGCGCTTAAGGGACAACGGGATCCCGTTTGACCCGACATCTTACGAGTTTGACGGCGATCTGTTCGATATAAGCGGTATCGGGATCGTCAAGCGGTTAGCTTCAGACATTGACTATGTCCGTTCTATAGACCTCAATAACACAGTCATCGAAGTCGGAAGAAATGCAATAACGGAGGAACACTGAAATGAACAGTATCATAACATTATTCCACGAACAGGTAAGTAAAAACGGAGCCAAGACTGCGGTCGCTGCGCCAGACGGCAGAATGATAACATATTCCGGGCTTGATGAAAACGCCCGCCGCGTTGCCGCAAAGCTCCTCTCAGACGGCTTGAAGACGGGTGAGTCTGTACTTATCACGGCATCACGCGGGATAGGCTTTGTTGAAGCGATCTTCGGTATTCTGTATGCCGGCGGAGCTTACGTCCCGCTTTCCGATCACTACCCCGAGGACAGGACGGAGTTTATTAAAAACAACTGCGGCGCGAAATCCGTGATCGACGACACGTTTATTGCCGCCTGCGCGGATATTGCTCCGATAGAGAAGCCCACAGAGGTCAGACCCGGGAATACCGCACTTATAATGTATACATCGGGATCCACCGGAAAGCCGAAGGGGATAATACACAGTCACAGCTCTTTGAAATCCTCAACAGAGCGCATCGTAAAGGCTGCCGCTATGGTTGACAGCGATATCTGCGCAGTCAACGCACCGTTTTACTTTGTAGCTCATATCGTAGATATGCTGACTCCGCTCTGTGTCGGAATGACAGCATATATTCTTCCCGATGAAGTGAGGGCGGATCCGGTCAGACTTGCGGAGATCATTGATTCAGAGTCTGTAACGGTCGCGTATATCGCTCCTAAGGTACTGAGATATTTTGAGAAGAAGGGCAGCAGCCTCAGGATCGTTCTTTCCGCAGGAGAGCGTATGTCGCAGATCGCTCCGGAAGGTTTCCGTCTGCTGAATATGTACGGAATGAGCGAGACAGCCGGAATAGCGGCATGTTTTGAGGTGAACAGAGGCTACGACAACACTCCGATAGGAAAGCCTGCCGACGGTGTGGATATATATCTTCTCGACGAGGACGGCAATGACGGAGATGAGGGCGAGATCTGCGTTTCGGGAGATATGGGACGCGGATATGTCGGGCTCCCCGAACAGACCGCACAAACATTCACGCCAAACCCGTTCAGGGAAAAGGACGGTCATGATATACTCATACATACAGGCGACCTCGGAAAGCGGCTTCCCGACGGGAATATCCTCTACATAAACCGCAGGGACTGGATGATAAAGATAAACGGTCAGCGTGTGGAGCCGGGTGAGATCGAGGCGGAGATACGCAGGACAGACGGCATAAATGACGCTGTTGTCAAGGACTTTATCGACAGCACGGGACAGACTTTCCTTGCGGCGTATTACATCGCGGAAAGTGAAATCGGGGAGGATATCATCAAAGCCGCGCTTTCGGAAAAGCTCCCCGAATATATGATCCCGGCATATTTCACACGGCTTGAAAAATTCCCGGTGAACGCAAACGGCAAGCTCGACCGCGGGGCGCTCCCGAAGCCTGAGATCGACCGCCGCCGCGCAGAATATATCCCGCCGGTGAATGAGCGACAGAGACATATATGTGAGGCGTTCGGTGAGATCCTCGGCATTGCGGATGTGGGTATCAGAGACGACTTCTTCTCCCTTGGCGGCGATTCGATCAAGGTGCTTATGCTCCAGAAAACGCTGAGGAACAGGGGTGTGGAAATATCCGCAAGCTCGGTGTTCGACGGAAGGACACCCGAAAATATAGCCGAAAGCATTGGTGAAACCTCCGCACTTTCCGCATTCAAGGGAACTCCCGCCGATTCATACCCGCTCACCAAGGCACAGATGAGCATATATCTCGACTGTCAGGCTTCCGGCAAGGAGACTGCATACAACAACGTATTCGCGCTGTTTATGCCGTCCGATATGGGTGCTGATGAAGTACGGCTTAAAGATGCGGCAGAGAGTGTTCTGAACGGCTGTCCGATACTCGGCGCCGTGACGAAGGTCGCTGACGGTATGCCTTCACTTGTTCCTTCGCCGGACAGAAAGATAATTGTTGAGGTGCGTGACACCGATCTTACGGACAAGAATGCCCTCGCGCAGAGCATAAATACTCCATTCGGCCTTGAAAGCGAGCTTCCCACCCGTGCCGCTTTATTCCGCACGCCGGAGGGACTGCTTCTTGTGTTTGTCATGCACCATATCGTGTGTGACGGCACGACTGCGTCCCTTATCATAAACAACATTGCGTCCGTATATAACGGTGAGGCTCCCGCCGCAGAGGAAATGAGCAATTTCACCCTCGCACAGTACGAAGCCGTTCACCCCGAAATATCGCAGGCGGACGATGAAGTTTACAGAAAGATGCTCGATCAGGCAGAGGGTGACACAGAGCTTTACAGTGACGACTACCCGGAGCTTGCGGACTTCAAAGGCAAGCTTGGTGTTTACGATACCACTCTTTATTCACAGCAGACCGAGCTTTCGGGCAAGCTCATTTCCGCTCTCAGCGAGAAGCATCTTACCGAAAGCACGCTGTTCATGAGTGCCTACGCGTATATGCTGAGACTTTTCTGCAATCAGAAGAATGTTGTGTTTTTCACGGGTGAGAACGGACGGCATGATCCGGTCCTGCAAAACACGATAGGTATGCTCGTACACAATCTTCCCGTGCTGGCAAAAATTGACGAGAACGCCTGCTGCGCAGATTTTATGAGTGATGTCCAGAAGGAGTTCCACGATCTTGTCACACATGACAGTGCGGATATAGCCTCCCTCTGCGGCGAATACGGCATTCATCCCGATTGTTTCTTTGTATATCAGGGCGAGATGCTTTCCGGCGTTACAATGGACGGAAGATACATACCTATGGAGATATATCAGTCGGATGATTTGATGGCATCTCTTACGCTTCATGTTCTCAAACAGAACAGCGGCGATTATATGCTGAAATTCGAGTACGCCGCCGAAAAATTCGCGGCAGAGACGATAAAGCGTATGGCGCAGGTATATACACGCATAGTCGCGGGGCTTTGCGAAGGCGGAAAGCTTAAAGATATACGTCTTGTAAGTGACGGTGATATTGCCGAAATGGAGACTTTCAACGCCACAGAAGCTGACTATCCCGTGACCGATATAGTGTCGATGTTCAGAGCGCAGGCTGCGAAAACCCCCGACCGCACAGCGGTTATCTTCAAGGACGAGACTCTGACCTACACGCAGGTCGATGATATCTCCGAACGTATAGCCGGTAAGATCCGTTCTCTCGGTATCGGCAAAGGAGATGTTGTTTCCGTGCTTATCCCGCGCTGCACATATATGACCACAGCGTCACTCGGTGTGCTTAAATCGGGCGCGGCATATCAGCCCCTTGACCCGTCTTACCCCACCGAGCGTTTAACCTTTATGATGTCTGACGCGTCCGCGAAGCTTCTCATCGCGGACGAGGAACTGCTTTCACGGGTGCCGGAGTACAAAGGTGAAGTCCTGCTCACAAAGGATATTCCCGCGCTTCCGGACTGCGGCAGGATCAAAGATCACCCCGACCCGTCCGATCTGTTCATACTGCTCTACACCTCCGGCTCGACCGGAACGCCGAAGGGAGTTATGCTTGAGCACCGCAATATTGCAAATTTCTGCGCTTGGTACAGGGAGTTCTATCATCTCGACGAGACATCGCGTGTCGCGGCTTATGCAAGCTATGGCTTTGACGCTGATATGATGGATCAGTACCCGGCGCTCACCACCGGTGCCTGCGTGTACATCATTGAGGAAGAGATACGCCTTGACCTGCTGGCTCTCGAAGCGCGCATAAACGAGTGGGGTATAACTCACGCGTTCATGACGACACAGGTCGGCAGACAGTTCTACTCGATGACCAACGCCGAAAGCCTGAAATATCTCTCCACGGGCGGCGAAAAGCTTGTTCCTCTGCCGCCGAGATCGGGAGATCCTGCGTTCTACAATTTATACGGTCCCACAGAGTGTACGATACTGACGACGATAAAGATTGTCGAAAGGCTCTATGAGCGTGTGCCGATCGGAAGACCGCTGAAAAACTACAAGTGCTATGTGATTGACGAGAACGGAAGACGGCTTCCGCCGCTTATTCCCGGCGAACTGCTGATTGCGGGACGCGGCGTGGGGCGCGGATATCTGAACCGCCCCGATCTCACCGAAAAAGTGTTTATCCGCAATCCCTTTGACAGCGGCGATGACTATGCCCGCGCATATCGTTCTGGAGATATCGTACGTCTGCTGCCGAACGGCGAGATAGATTTCATCGGCAGAAATGACGGTCAGGTCAAAGTGCGCGGTTTCCGTATCGAGCTTACCGAGGTGGAGAGCGTTATCCGCGAGTTTCCGGGGATCAGGGATGCTACCGTGCAGGCGTTTGAGGACGAGGCAAGCGGTGAGAAATTCATAGCAGCTTATGTTGTTGCCGATGATATCGTGGATATTTCCGCATTGAACGAGTTTATCCTTGACCGTAAGCCGCCGTATATGGTACCGGCTGTTACCATGCAAATAGAGAGTATTCCGCTCAACCAGAACCAGAAGGTAAACAAAAAGGCTCTGCCCAAGCCGCAGAGACAGAGTATCGAGATCATACCGCCGCAGAATGATGTTCAGCAGAAGATATTTGACTGTATAGCGGAAGTCGTAGGTCATACCGGATTCGGCATAACCACGAACATATACGAAGCGGGGCTATCCTCTATCGGCGCGATAAGGCTCAATGTACTGCTGGCAAAGGCATTTGACACGGCAGTGACCTCCCGCGACCTTAAAGAGAACAACACGATAGACAAACTTGAGACCTTCCTGACGGGCGCGGCATCAGGCAGCGAAAAGTTCGGGATACAGCCGGATTACGGTCTTACCAAAACACAGGAGGGTATCTACGTTGAGTGTATAGCAAAGCCCTCGGATACTCTTTACAATATCCCGCTGCTGCTTGAAATATCTGACGACATAGACACCGTGAAGCTGAAGACCGCAATAGTCGCGGCAGTCAACGCTCACCCTATACTGAAAACGAGACTGTTCATAAATGACGACGGTGACGTGCGTATGCGCCGTATGGACGGCGACTTCTCATTCGACGAAAGCTCGATAACCGAACGGGAAATATCGTCGATAGAGGAAGAAAAGGAAAAGCTCGTGAAGCCGTTCAAACTGCTCGGTGGCAGACTTTTCCGTGTTGAGATACTGCACGGCGGGAAGACATGGCTGTTTATCGAGATGCATCATATCATCTCGGACGGCAGTTCGATCGGTATATTCTTAAACGATGTATCGGCGGCGTATGAGGGCATACAGCTCGAAACCGAGAGTTACAGCGGCTATGAGGTCGTTCTGAACGAGGAAAAGCTTCGTATGTCGGACGCTTACGGAAAAGCGAAAAACTACTACAAAAAACTTGTTGACGGCGCTGAGACCCAGTCGCTCCCCACAGGAGATATCACAGGCGAACATAGTGCCGTGACCTGTATGTATGAAATGTACGCTTCCGGCATCGACGCTGCTGAGACAAAGGCATGGTGCGAAAATAACAAAGCGTCGATGAACGGACTGTTCTCGGCAGCGTTCGGATTGACGCTGAACAAGTACCTCGGCACGGAGTCGGCTGTGTTCGCGGGTATATACAGCGGAAGGAACGACTCGCGTCTTGCCGGTACGGTGGCGATGCTCGTCAAGACTCTGCCGATAGTCGTCAGCATAGAGGCGGGGAAGACCACGGCTCAGCTTGCCCGCGAGGTGAGCGATCAGCTTGTGGATTCCCAGGGCAGCGATATTTACTCCTTCGCTGAGATATGCCGGAGCCTTAACGTCAACGCAGATGTAATGTTCGCGTGGCAGGGAGACGAATTCGCGTTCGACACGCTTTGCGGCAAGCCCGCGAAGATCGAGCCGCTAAGGCTTTCCGAGGCAAAGGCTCCGATGAACCTCAACGTATTCATTGACGGCGGAAAGATACGTTTCTCTATGGAGTACAGAGGCGACAGGTACAGCGAGGGATATATCCGCGGATTCCTGTCCGCGGTGGAGTGCGCACTTATCGGAATGGTACGGGGAAAGTGGCTCGCCGAGGTGTCTATACTGTCGGAAGAAGCGCGTGAAATGCTTGACGGCTTCAATGATACAGCGACGGACGGTGTGTTCCCGACTGCGCCGGAACTTTTCGCAACGGCGGCGGAAGCATCTCCTGACGAGATCGCTGTCATAGCCCGAAGCGGACAGGTGAAAGTCACATACCGCGAGTTGTGGTGCAAGGCAAAGAGTATCGCCAACGCACTCATAGAAAGCGGCGTTCGCACGAATGACAGGGTCGCGCTGTATATGGAGCGTGACGAAGACATTTACGCTGTGCGTGAAGGCATTATGCTTTCCGGCGGTACGTTCGTTTCGCTTGAACCCGAATACCCCGATGACCGGATCCTTTATATACTCAAAGACGCGGGTATAACACGACTTAT
Organism: uncultured Clostridia bacterium; assembly: GCA_947165805.1. Classification (GTDB taxonomy): domain Bacteria; phylum Bacillota; class Clostridia; order Oscillospirales; family Ruminococcaceae; genus Ruminiclostridium_E. Next base: position 7,705 of record CAMVBT010000011.1, on the reverse strand, counting down.
CACCGCAAAGACGCTGTACGGCAAAAGAAATACGCTGTTTGACGGGCTTGACATACTCTTTACCGATGACATCAGCAAAGATGTGATAAACGGCAGCTCGTTTGACCTGCCGGTAAAGATCGAGCGTGAAAGCGCGGCATACCTCATATACACCTCCGGCTCCACGGGAAATCCGAAAGGCGTTGAAATAAAGCACTCGAACCTTGCGAACCTGCTTGCGTATAACGAAAAGAACACTCTTGCGAAAGCCTATGTTGATAATTCAACAATATTCTTAGCACTTGCGGCGATCACCTTCGACGTTTCTGTCATAGAAGAAATGATGCCGCTCTATCACGGCAAGGCGGTTTCGATTGCAACCGATGAGGAGATACACAATCCGCTGCTGCTTATGCGGACTGTGACGAACACCGGAGTTGACATGATGAAGTGCACGCCGTCGTATTTGCAGTCGATACTTGATGTTCCCGAAGCGGCGGGCGCACTCGGCAGACTGAAAGCGCTTATCGTCGGTGCGGAGCCCTTTCCTGCTGCTCTGTATGCGAAGATACGCAAAGCGGGATTTACGGGAACTCTCTTCAACAGCTACGGTCCCACGGAAACCTGCGTATCTGTAAGTATAGGCGTGCTTGACGGCGGACAGGTGACTGTCGGCGGTCCTACGCTCAACACATACTTCCTTATCCGCGACAGCTTCGGAAACTTTCTCCCGCCCTATGCGAGAGGCGAGCTTGTCATTGCCGGCGCGCAGGTCGGGAAGGGCTATGTCAACCTTGACGAAATGACCCGTGAAAAGTTCATCACCGTGAAAATAAACGGCAAAGACGTTCCTGCGTATCGCAGTGGTGATGTTGCGTATTTCAACGGCAGAGGCGAGATAGTACACTGCGGACGCAACGATAATCAGGTAAAGATCAGGGGACTGCGCATTGAGCTGGACGGTATAGAAAATGTGATGAACAGCTTCCCCGGCATAAAGCGCAGTGCAGTCATCGTGAAAGGCACGGGTGACGGAAGCTTCCTGTGCGGCTACTATGCGTCTGAGCAGCCTGTTGACGAGACAAAGCTCACAGCGCACATGAAGGAAACTCTTACGGTATATATGATACCCGGTGTGTTCGTGCATCTGACCGAGTTTCCGCTTACCGTAAACGGCAAGATCAACAGAAAAGCATTGCCTGAGCCGCAGTTCACACAGAAAAAGCGCAGCGAAAAGGCAGCTTCTTCTGAGCTCCAGCAAAAGATAGCCGCAATGTTCGCAAAAGCTCTCGGACTTGACAGCGTGGCAGCTGACGAGGACTTCTTCGAGATAGGCGGAACGTCAATACTCGCGTCCAAGGTCGCTATGCAGGCTATGGTAGAAAATATCCCGATAGCGTATAAAGATATTTTCGCGTTCCCGACAGTCGAGGCTCTTGAAAGAAATATACTCGGCAAAAACGGCGAAAGTAAGCGTTCTGATACGATATGCGAGCCGGCGGTCGAGGACAAGGAGATACCCGAGATAAAGCCCGCTCTTGAATACAACACGATGAAACATATCCGTGAGGTGACATCAGTGCCTCTCGGCGACATACTGCTCACCGGTGCTACGGGCTTTCTCGGCATACATATGCTGCATGAGCTTCTTGAAAACGAAAAAGGCAAGATAACCTGCCTTATCCGCAAGGGCTCTTCAGAGACGGCACGCAAGCGTCTCGAATCCATGCTGGTTTATTATTTCGACACGAACTGCGCCGCGGAATTCGACAGTGGAAGACTTAAAGCCATGGACGGAGATATCACTGACCGTGAGCTTGTTCTTGCGCAGGACGGCATTTCCTTCGGTACTGTCATCAACTGCGCCGCCTGTGTGAAGCATTTCGCAAAGGACGATATACTTGAACGCGTGAATGTTAAAGGCGTCGGGAACCTCGTTGCTCTCTGCGAAAAGACGGGCGCCAGACTGATACAGATATCCACGGTATCTGTTGCGGGAGAGAATGTTGACCACGCACTTCCCGACACCGCCGTGATGCGTGAAAATATGCTGTACTTCGGGCAGGATCTCTCAAATCAGTATATCAATTCAAAATACAAAGCCGAGGAGCTTATACTGCGTGAAATAGCGGCAGGCAGGCTCAAGGCAAAGGTGATACGCGTCGGCAATCTTATGAGCAGAGACAGCGACGGAGAATTTCAGGCAAACTCCGTGACAAGCGGATTTATGCGCAATCTGAAAGGCTATGCGGCGATAGGCGCTTACCCTGTCAGTGAAATGGCAAGACCGGTAGAATTCTCACCGATAGATCTTGTTGCTAAGGCAGTTCGTCTGCTAAGCGGAACTCCCGATAAATTTACGGTATTCCACGCTGTCAACGGTCATTGGATCGAAATGGGTGATGTCGTCGCAGCGATGAATAATGCGGGAATACCCGTTGACGCCGTAAATGAGGAAGAGTTCTCAAAGCGAATGTCGGAAGCTATGCGGGACGAAAAGAAGAATATGCTTGTTTCCGGGCTTATCAGCTACCTTTCCGCCGATGCGGAGACGGTGCGCTCATACGTTCCCGAGGATCACACATTCACCAAGAACGTTCTTTATCGTCTTGGCTACCGCTGGCCGCTGACCGACGAGCGTTATCTGGAAAGTGCAATAGAATCGCTTATATCACTGGGATTTTTTGACAGTGATGCGGAATAAGGTTAAAGGAGAAACATACTATGAACATTGAAAAGAAGATCGAAGGAAACACTGTAACACTTTCACTTAATGGGTGGATGGACGCAAAGAGCGCACCGGAATTTGCCGGGATGCTCAGTGAACTTGAGCCCTCTGTGGAGAAACTCGTGCTTGACCTGACAGGACTTGAGTACACATCATCGGCAGGTATCAGACAGATAGTTGCTGCGCACAAAAAGATGAACGGTGCGCTCACTCTGAAAAATCTCACGCCGGAGGTTTTCGATGTACTGAAAATGACCGGTCTTGACAAACGGCTGAACATAGAATGATGATGGAGATGATATGCGCCGATCTGTCGTGGAAAGAGATAAGTGTTTCACTTTCCTCGCTTGATATTGTCAAAAGCGATATATCAGCACTCACGGATAACATCGGCATAATAAAAAAAGCTGTGCTTGTATGCGATGAGCTTATCACAAACATAGTGCTTTATTCGGGTGCTGAAAATATGGGATTTGCCTGCATGAGATCAGATCACGGGCTGTTTATCGGACTGTATGACGATGGCGTGCCTTTTGACCCTACGACATACGAGAACGAAGAAAAAGACCCCCTCGACCTCGACAGCGGCGGAATGGGTATAGCTATATCGGTCCAGACGGTGAGTGAATGGCAGTATCAGAGAACAAACGGCAGAAATATTATACTGCTGAAAATCTGCTGTCAAGGAGAAGGTCATGAAGCGTAAACTGCCAACAATAGCGTCACAATTGAACAAATGGCTGTTGCTGATAATGGTATTGATGTTTCTGCTCACAACGGCGCTGTCTGTTGTAATACAGTACAAGGTCACTATGAATGATACCGAGCGGCTCCTGAAGGTCTCGATAGAAGACGAGATAAGATCGCTGACCCACTTTGTAAGTGAGACCCAGCTTTTAGGTATGTATTTTGTAAAGTCATACCTTCAGCCCGGCTACACCGACCTTGACTTGATACCATACTACCTCGACTGCGACGAGGCCAGTATTATAGATGAAAACGGCATTGTGCTGGAATCTACCAATAAAAACATGATAGGCGTTGATCTTGACAGCAATGATGCGACCTCAGGATTTTTCAAGGAACTTCGTGAAAAGAAGGAACTCCTTTCTCCTATACCTCAGAGTGCCGGCGATCCGTCCGAGATAATTCAGTATATCGGAACAGAACTGGACAACGGTATGTATGTGATGGGCGGGTTCAGTCAGGATAGCCTTGACAGCATCATATCCGAGGCTGTGACAGAATTTATCAGTAGCCGTCATGTAAATCAGAACGGTATGCTGTTCATAATCGACGAGAACAACACTGTAGTAAGCAAGCCGTATGATGACAGCAGCCAGGATATCGACAAGATGTTTGAAGGCCGTGAGATACACGGCGAGACCAGAGAGATCAGGGAGGTATCTGTTAACGGCGTCACCTACTACCGTGTGTTCGACACCATAAGCAACTTCAAAATAGTCGCAGTGCTCTCACAGAAAAGGGTCATGGAGAATATCAGGATAAACCTGATACTATCCTCAGTTCTCGGAATGATACTGTTTGTAACATTGTTTATCAGTGTTTCTATGCTGATGAAGCGGAAGGTAACTCGCCCCGTGAAAGAGATCGCGGGAACGCTCGCTTCCATTACCGGTGGGGAGCTTGACGAGAAAGTGTCTGTACGGTCTTCGAGCGAATTTGAAACTATCTCCGAGGGTATCAACAAGACGGTCGCTTCCATTAAAAAGCATATAGCACGGGAAACCGCAAGGATCGACGAAGAATTGCGTTATGCGTGGGAGATACAGTATTCCGCGCTTCCGGTGCTAACGGAAGGGTTGAAGAACAATCGGTATTTCGGTCTTTTCTCGTCGATGAATACCGCCAAAGAGGTGGGCGGCGACTTCTATGACTTCTATATGACGGATGAACATACGCTCGTGTTTATGATAGCCGATGTTTCCGGCAAAGGGATACCCGCCGCAATGTTCATGATGAATGGAAAAGCAACTTTGCGTGACAGCATAGTGAGCGCCGACGATCTCGGGGAAAGTGTTTCCCGTGCGAACGTGCGGATATGCGACGGCAACGAGGCGGGAATGTTCATCACGGCGTGGGTGGGCGTACTTGATATCTTAACGGGCGAGCTGCGCTTTGTAAACGCGGGACATAATCCCCCTGTGCTTATTCGTGACGGAAAAGCGGAATTTCTTAAAATGAAAACCGACCTGATCCTCGGACTGATGGACGACGCGGAATATCAGACACAGAGCTTAAAGCTGCGTAAGGGAGATATTCTTTACCTTTATACCGACGGTGTGACCGAAGCAACAGACACGAACAGCGGTTTCTACGGAGAAAAGCGTCCTATCGCGGCTCTGAACGGTATATCGCCCAATGAAGAAGATATATGCGGGACAGTATGCCGTAAGGTCTCCGACTCTGTTGCACAATTTGCCGGCGGAGCTCCTCAGGCGGACGATATAACGATGCTTTGTCTGTCCATTAAAGGCAGCGGTTGATATGACAAGTAAAAATATTGAAGTCTTTTTTTCGGATATACGCCTGACAAATGAGATGTGCCGCACCTTATATACGGGTCTTTCTCCTGCCGAACGGGAAAAAGCGGATCGCTTTCTCCGCGAGGACGACAGGCTGCGGTTTATCACAGGGCGACGCATGATACGGACTTTCGCTGCGGAGAGACTTGGTATGTCTGCCCCCAAGATACTTCTCACGGAATACGGAAAGCCGTATATCGGCGGAGCAAAAGACTTTCATTTCAGCATATCTCATTCAGGACATCTTGTCGTTATTGCAGTCAGCGATTCGCCTGTCGGGATAGATATTGAACAGCATATACCTGTCGAATGGCGGGAGCTTTCCGACACATTCACTCCCGTAGAGCGGGAAATGCTTGGCAGAGCCGCTTATCCGGTTTCCTGCTTTTACAGGATATGGACGATACGAGAGGCGTTTGCAAAGGAAGAAGGTATAGGACTTCCTCTGTTTGACGAGGCTGATCCAGATATAGACTATTCCGGCGGCACAGTTCGTTACAACGAAAAAACGCTGCATTTTACAGCGTGGGAAAAGGAAGACTATTCTGTATGTGTATGCGGTAAGAATGCTGTACCGGATACGGTCGTTGTTTCCGCGGAACCTATGATTATCTGACTTTTGATCTGTATTCAAAGAAAGGCGCATCGTTATGGTGCGCCTTTTGCTATGCCTTGCTTTTTCATCAGATCATTGCCTTAGTTCCGTACCTGACCGACATTCTTGGCAACTGTGTAATACCAAGTTTGCATCGAAATATAGACAATAAAAGCAGTAGTAAAGATATAGCAAGTTAGAACAAGTCAAAACAGCAAAAATGGACTTTTTCCTCAACAATGGACAAATAATGGACAAAACGGTGCCTGTTACAGAAAAAGAAAAGCCGTGAAGCCGCTCTGCAAGCGACTTCACGAACAAGTAGTAGTGGAGCTGGTGAACGGACTCGAACCCCCGACCGAGAGATTCATTATATAAATAAACAACACCAAGTTTGTTTTGTTACATGGTGCTGTTTTTGTGGGGAGATATGTGATTTTAAGCGGATTTTTAATAAAGATGTTTTCATATTGTTGATATGACGGAGCGAATGGATATTTTTAAATGGAATATCTATCTTTTCACAGTATTCCTTCAGCCATTCATAGGGTGTCTGTGGGTTCATAGGAGTGCCGTCCCACTTTGTGAAAAGACGGTCATAGTCTATCCACTTGCTGCCGAGCTTCTCCGCTTCCTTTTGCTGTTCAAGCTTGAGGTCTTTCAACAACTCCATTATTGACGGTGGAAACTTTGATATTCGCTTCGACTTTCTTGTCTTGGTAGTGTCGGTGTATATCCCCTTTTCAGCCGTGTATTGTGATGTTCTTCTTACATGGATAACCTCGTTTTTGAAGTCTATGTCCTTCCATTCAAGTCCCAGCATTTCACTTCGTCTGTAGCCGCTGTATATCGCCAGCATAAGATAAACACGGTATTTCAGCGGCTCGCTGCCGAGATTTTCAAACAACTTTTTTACTTCATCAAGGGAGTATATTTCCTTTTCCATATGCTCCGCTTTGGGTACGACCACTCATCTGCATAGTTGCCATTATAATACCTCCGTAAAAAACGGCGCATTCTGCTGACAAATTGTGTCGCTTGCGAATACTTTCTATCTCATTTCTGACACGGTACTCCTGTCCGATGTTTGAGAAGTATGCGAGCTGATTGATGTTGCTCCCGATATAGCGAAGCTCCTTTATCATGGGTCTGAGGGCATCATCAATGCGATATATTTTAATAGTGCTGTCCTTTATCGCCCTGACAATGAAGTCTGTCTGGGACAATCCGCTTTCTTTGCGTTTTCTCTCCCAGAGTAAGTATTCATCATCGGTAAGACGGAGGCAGATACAGTGTGAGCGTTTGCGTTTGGTCATATGCGTTCTCCTTTCGTTGGTGTAGTGTGTTTTGTGGGCGGTACGCTATCCACGGCTTGCCGTGGCATGAGCATCAAAGATGCTCATTTACAAGGGTCTCGGGAACGTGTCCTGAGCAGGTAGATCTCTGTATGTATATACAGAGGTACTACCTGCCCGACAGCATCACAATAGTGACAGCTCCGCTTTTGTCCCTCCCTGAGTGAAGGAAGTTTTCGAGGGGTGCGTGAGAAATCGAAACACATGGTACATGGTTGAGATTTTCACGCAGAATGGTATAGCTCCGGTATATGTTTCACAAGCGAATGATATATGAATAACGCAGTATGAGATACAACTTATACCGTGAGATATATCATTCACCGAGAAAACTGTAATCAATGTCCTCGTTCGCTATGCCGGCATCAGGTGATGCTGTCGGAGCCGCCGCCCCATACGGCTGGCATATCTTTATCATGCAAGCACCAAGAAAGCTCGGCAAAGCCTTTTCTATCTTATCCGACACTGCCGAAACGATATCCTCTGCAAACTTATCCTCACG
>CAMVBT010000010.1 GCA_947165805.1 uncultured Clostridia bacterium | reverse complement strand
GCATTTGCCGTTGCCGGTGCGGAGCAGTTTTCTGCCCGGCTTTTTTTCTTTTTCCTCCGGTACGGGCTCCTCGGGCTGCCCGGAGGCTTCTTCCTCTTCCTCGCCGCCGGCCTCATAGTCGTACTCGTCGTAGTCGATCTCACCGGACAGGAACTCCGCCAGAGTGCGGCGCTCCAGCTCGTCGCCCGTGTCTTCGAGCAGGTAGGTGCTTATGCTCTTCGGACGCGGTATCTTCAGCCCGTCCAAACCTTTTTCGATCAGCTGCTCCAGCCCGTCGCCCATTTCGTTTATCAGGTCGCCGCCCATGGTCTCGTAGAAGCTCTCGCAGCGTATGTTGTATTCCTCGGCGGGGTTCTCGCCCCCTATGGCGGTGAGGTGTATGCTCTCACGGAGCCACGATGTGAACTCCAGATAGCCGTTCCAGCGCATATTTATCATTGCGAGAACGTACTCGCGCTGCTTTTCGGCGACGGCTTCCTCGCCGTACTTCTCCACGGCCTCGTCATAGAGCCCGGGGAACTCGTCCTGCCAGATCGCTGGCTCCTTTTCGCCGTTCAGATACTTTCTGCGGGACTCGAACACCTGATCGCGGTGCTTCTCGCCTATCATCGTGAATTTCAGCAGCCGCACGCGCTCGTCAAGGGTCTTGCCCTGAGATATCTTCTGTATGCGCGCGACTTCCTTCACGACGGTCTTATCGGTGATCTCGTCCCCGGTCGGCTCGGGCCATTTATGGGCGGGGATATGCTTTTTCAGCCTGTATATCTGCATGATCTGCTCGTCGAGAGACACGAAGAGCCTGCTCTGTCCGGGGTCTCCCTGACGCGCCGCGCGTCCGCGGAGCTGGTCGTTTATGCGGGCGCTCTCGGCGAGGAACGTCCCTATCGCGTAGAGCCCTCCCGCCGCGACAGCCTCGCTGCGGCGCATCTCGTCCGCGCCTCCGAGCCTTATGTCCACTCCGCGCCCCGCCATATTCGTCGAGACCGTGACTGCGCCGGGCATTCCCGCGCCCTTGATGATCTCCGCTTCCTCCTCGTCGTTCTTGGCGTTGAGGACGTTATGCTCTATGCCCGCTTCGGTCAGCAGAGCGGAGAGCTTCTCGCTCTGGGCTATGTCGGCGGTGCCTATCAGGACAGGCTGATCCTTCTCATGCGCAGCCCGGGTCTCGCGGACGACGGCTTTCAGCTTGCTGTCCTCGTCATAGTACACAGCCATGGGCAGATCCTCACGTATCGAGGGGGTATTCGGGTCAACGTGTCTGACGACGAGACCGTACAGCTCGTCGAACTCGTCCTTTGCTGTGAGAGCCGTGCCTGTCATGCCCGCGACTGTTCTGTACTGCCGCAGGAAGAACTGTATCGGTATGCTGCCCATAATAACGCCGCGCTCGGTGACATCGAGCCCGTGCTTGAGCTCCACCGCCGACTGGAGCAGTCCGGGGTAGCAGCGGTTCTCGGCCGTGCGCCCGGTGAATGTGTCGATTATGCGTATCTGTCCGTCCTTTACGATGTAGTCCTTGTCCTCGGTCAGCACGTGCAGGGCGTTCAGCGAGTCGTTCAGGCGCGCCAGCAGGTCGTTGTTCTTGCCCGAATAGATATTTCCGGTGCCGAAGTGCTCCTCGGCCTTCTTCTCGCCCGAGCGGGTCAGGTACGCCGAAGCCGTACCCGCATCGGTCTCGTAGTCACCTTCCTCCAGCGTTTTCGCAAAATCGAATATCGCCGGGAGGTCGGCGTCCTTGTCTATGTCCATTATACCGGCAGCTATCAGCGGTATTCTTGCCTCGTCGATCAGCAGAGAGTCCGCCTCGTCGACTATCACCTTTTCATAGCCGCTGCCGACGGCGTCCTCGGGAGAGAACACAAGAAAGTCCCGCAGGAAATCGAAGCCCGTTTCCTTTACGGTGGAGTAGAGGACATCGGCTTTGTAGGCCGCCTTGCGCTCGTCGTGAGTCGTCTTTTCCGTGATGTACGCGGTGCTTACGCCCAACAGGTCGTAAACGGGCTTCATCCACTCGCGGTCGCGTTTAGCGAGGTAATCGTTGAACGTGAGTATATGCACCTTGTCCCCGCGGCAGCAGGACATGAACGCCGCGAACACCGCCGCTATCGTCTTGCCCTCGCCTGTGGCGAGCTCCGCGACATTCTCGCCGTCCAGCCAGCCGCCCGCTATTATCTGCGAAGCGAACGGCGTCATTCCGAGCCCTTCCTGTACCGCGCGGTACACCGCGGCATATACGGTCACGGGGTCTTTGGATCCTCTCGCGCCGGAAACGAGCATTTTCAGAGAGCCCGCGTCTCCTGCCGCTTTTATAACTTTCTCCGCAAATTCGCGGGGCTTTTTTTCAAATTCCTTTATCATAATACCACCCTGTAAGTCATAATAAATAAAGTATAGCACAAAAAACAACTAAAATCAATAAAACTATTGATTATTTCGGAAAAATGTGCGATAATAAAAACAGTTATCATAAAAAACGAAAGGAAATACATATCATGAGCTGTAAAGCGATAGTCCTTGCCGCGGACGACGGCAGCAGAATGAGATCGGATAAGCCCAAGGTGCTGCATGAGGTGCTCGGCGAGCCTTTGCTCGGCTGGGTGCTCGACAGTATCGCCGGAGCCGGCATAAAGCCCGAAGACACCGGCGTGATCACAGGGAGCGGTGCCGATGCCGTCAAAGAATACCTTGCCGGACGCGGCAATTACCTTACTTTTGAACGGAATGAAGCGAAAGACACGGCCGGAGCGGTCATTCAGGCGCAGGAGATGCTGAATGACGGAGACAGCGTGCTCGTGATGAACGGAGATATGCCGTTCGTCAACTGCGACACGATCATAGCCGTTCTGAACGAACATACACACAGCGGCAGCGATGTGACCGTAATGAGCGCCGAGCTCCCCGATCCGGCGGGCTTCGACCGCATAGCGCGCGGCGAAGACGGGATCCCCGAAGCAATAGTCGGCAAAAATGACTGCACTCTCGCGCAGCTCGGTATCACGGAAGTAAGCTCCGGGCTGTTCTGGTTCAGGGCGGAGGCTCTTAAAGCCGCGCTCGCGGAGCTCTCCGGCAGCAGCGCCGCGGACGGCTCCCGGCTGTCGGACACGATCCCGGTGATACGCAGGAACGGCGGCAGCGTCGGAACTTACAAAGCCGCAGACCCCAATATGATATTCGGAGCCGACGATCGCGCCGACCTCCTCCGCCTCAATATCACCGCGAAAATGGCGGTTATCGGCAAGCTGCTTGACGAGGGCGTTGAGTTCGTTTCCACCGACGGCATCATCATAGAAAAGAACGTCAAGGTCGGCAGAGACACACTGATACTGCCCGGAACGATACTGCGCGGAGATACCGTGATAGGCGGGGGCTGCGTCATAGGCCCCAACTCGCTGATCGAGAACTGTAAGATCGGGAACAATGTCACCCTCAACAATGTGCAGGCCTACGAAGCCCGCGTTCAGGATCATGTCAAGGCAGGTCCGTTCGTTCAGCTCCGCCCCGGCACCATACTCCACGAGGGCGTGAAGATAGGCGACTTCGTTGAGATCAAGAACTCCGAGATCGGCGTGAACACCGCGGTCGCGCACCTTACATACCTCGGCGACAGCGATGTCGGCAAGGGCGTGAACTTCGGCTGCGGCTGCGTTACCGCCAACTACGACGGCATAAACAAGTACCGCACAAAGATAGGCGACTACGCGTTCATAGGCTGCAACACCAACCTTATAGCGCCGGTCGAGATAGGCGAGAACGCCGCCACGGCCGCCGGCTCCACCATAACCAAGCCCGTGCCGCCCGACAGCCTCGCTATCGAGCGCACTCCCACCCGCATAATCGAGCACTGGGAGAAGAACTCAAAGAGAAAAAAGAAAGCATAAGGAGAAACAAAATGCCCGAAGAAACAACAGCCGAGGCACGCGCCCCCGCCGAAGCAAAGAAGGATTACAAAAAGACCGCCTTTAAAGTCGGTCTCTTCATGCTTATCGTGTTCGCACTGCGCTATATCGGAAAATACATAATACTTGCCGTCGACAACGCGATAGGCGACAGCCTGACCTACACGCCGCGATACATCATCGAGCTCTCGGTATCGGCGCTTTTCTTGCAGATAGCGCCCGCGGTCATCGGAGCGTTCATGTTCGGCTGGCTCGGAAAGGGCGGCACAGGGCTGAAAGTCCATTACAAGGTGCCTAAGAGCAACACCCGCGCTATCGGCAATTTCCCCGCTGTCTACGGCACAGCCGCCGCAGTCAACATCGTTACGCTTATTGTGACATTCTTCATACAGCAGAAGGTGGACTTCACCCGTAAGCTCAATACGGTCACCGCAGCGTTCGAGGGCGATATATGGAGCGCGCTTTTCCTTTTCTTCATGCTCGTGGTCATAGCTCCCGTGTTTGAGGAATTCGTGTACCGCGGAGTGCTTATGGACGCGCTGAAGCCCTACGGCAACGGCCTCGCGATATTCACGACGGGCATACTGTTCGGGCTTGCCCACGCGAATTTCCAGCAGATGTTCTACACAGCGGTGATCGGAATATCCCTCGGCTATATCGCGAACGTCACCGGTTCGATATTCCCGACGACCATACTCCACGCAATGGTAAACGGCATAAGCGGCATAATGATACTGCTGATGTCCACAAACGGCGTGCAGGAATTCATACTGCGCGGCAATTCCGACAGAGTTCCGGACGGTGATATGATATGGCTCGCCGTATTCGGTATATTCATGGTAAGCGTGATAATACTCATGATAGTCGGCTTTATCTCGGGCATAATGAAGATAAAGCAGATAAAGAAATACAAGGTCCCGAAGGTGTTCCCGGAGCTCACTAACGGCAAAAAGACACTGCTCCTCGTGACTTCGGTGCCCTCGGTCATCGCGCTGCTGATGATCATAGATACCGTATTCGGCATCTCCGCGGGTATTATCGCGGGAGGGGCGGCATGAATGAGATACCCGGAAGGCACTCCCGAATACAGCCTCGGCAGGCTCGCCGGAAAATACGGCGCCGCCATGCTGTTTCTGCTGTTCAATTACCTGTTTGTCGGACTGATCTTTGCCTACATTTTCGCGCTGATAAGCATGCTGCTGACCGGAAGTCCTTACATCGATATTTCGACAGACGCCGGCTATGCGTTCTCCCTGCTGCGCAACACTGTCTCCAACTACGCGGTGCCTCTGATCGTGTTCGGTATGATGTTCCGCGAAGATATTGATGAGACCCGTTCGCTCCTGCCTTACCCCAAGGTGCCGTTCGAGACTGTGCTCCTCTTCCTTGCGGGCGGCTGCCTCGCGAGGCTCGGATCCCTGACGACCTCGTTCTTCTCTGCACTGCTCAACAGCCTTTTCAGCGTACCCGAGCCCGAAGCCGCGTTCTCCGACATGATCTCCATAAATGCCGTGCAGTTCGTGACATTCGAGTTTTTCAGCATCATAGTCGCACCTCTGTGCGAAGAATTCATTTATCGGCATCTCCTGCTCCGCCCCATGCGCAGATTCGGGGATCTGCAGGCGGCGGTGATCACCGGGCTCATATTCGGGCTGTCGCACTTCAATTTCGACCAGTTCCTGTATACTTTCCTGTTCGGCTTTTCGCTGGCTGTGGTCGCGATACGCAGAAACTCGATAGTCCCGGCGATCATAATACACTCGCTGAACAATATCATCGCCGGTCTCGCCCTGTATCAGCCCGAGACCTTCGGAGACCCGACCGTCGATACGGTGTTCATGGCTCTCGGCGTTGCGTGCAATTCTATCGGCCTGTATCTGCTCGTCGGAGGCTTCTTTGCGGCGCTGCTGGCTGCTCTGCTGAAACTTTTCAGCTTCAGTAAACCACCGTATCTGCCCGAAGGACGGCAGTTCGCGGTCATTTACTCCAACCCGCTCGTTATTGCCAGCATAATAGCTGCGCTCGGACTTACGTTTTTCCTGTTGTATATATAACTCCGGTTTGCCGATACATCTCGAAGGATATAACGGCTGCGAGGCAGAATCAAAACCACCAGTTGAACTGGTGGTTTTGATTGTTTTGTTCTGAACCAATACCTGTGAGATCAGCTTTCAGCTTTCTTAAAGGGCTTTGCAACTATCTTGAATGTGATCTTCTTGGTTCCGGCATATTTTCCGATACAAACTTTATCAGAAAACTTTGTCAATATCATAGAAAAAACGCCCGCATTTGCTGTTCGGAGAAGTTCACCGATACTTGCGGGCGCTTTCTGTAAATTTGTTAAATTGTCACGAAATTTTGCTCGAAAATTTTATAGGGCAGGGGGTTCGAATCCCCTCTATCGTTTTTTCGGTCAAAAAATATCTATGGAACCGGGATTTTTGAATCCACATAAAAATTGCTCACAAATGGCTTTGTAGAGCCTTTTGTGAGCATAATATCTAAACCGTTCGGCTTAGATGTGATTGCATTACAAAAAGTATATTTTCTGTAAAGCGCAATGAACCTGCATGGCTGAGCGGTTATATCAGATCGTTATATGCTTTGGAGTACGTCGTGAATATCCCCGTCAATACAGATACTCTGCCCGGCTATCTCACCGGGCGCATACGCCTGTCCGTAGTTTATGCAGGCGTACACCGCGTTCTCGTTTCGCTTGGTCATCTTCCAGAACGGGAATTTGATAATTCCGGGAGTGTTCATTCCCACGCCGAGTTCGAGAAACAGAATATGCTGCCTGTCATGCTCGCCAAGAAATGTTTCATACCGCAGAGCCGCATCATGCCACCCCTCGTCCTCAACAAATGTGTCATCGGAACGCAGATTCATTGTCATAGGCTTGCCGCATTTCGGACAGCGCGGTATCAGTTCGGTGGGTATCTTCATATCCTGCTGAAACTCGATCATATCCTTGACTGCCTCTTCGTTATCGTAAGTTCCGTTGTGGCAAGGTTCTGAGCATTGGAACAGTCCATAATCTCCCTGCGTATAGAACAGCCTCGATTTGTCAAAACCTGCCTTCTGGAACTGATGATCGACATTTGTTGTGATAACGAAGTAGTTTTTATCTTTCACAAGCTCAAACAGCTTTTTGTATGTGCCGTTGTCAACGTCCATATATCGGTTGCAGTAAATGAACCTTGACCAGTATGCCCACATTTCCTCCTGCGTCTCAAAAGGAAAGAAACCGCCGGAGTACATATCATGAAAGCCGTATTTGTCCTCAAAATCGGAGAAGTATTTACGGAAACGCTCGCCGGAGTAGGTAAATCCCGCTGCTGTGGAAAGTCCTGCACCTGCACCGATAATGATCGCATCGGCAGTTTCAAGCTCATGCTTCAGCCTTTCGATCTCAGCCGAGAAGTCTGTTGTAGATGTCAAAGTCTGTTTTTGTGAAAACATTGAATATCACCTCGATGTCGTGAGTTTTAAGATAATCGCGGACTGTATTCACCGCGATCTGAGCCGCCTCATCCGGCGGGAATCCGAACACGCCCGTGGAAATGCAGCAGAAAGCAATGCTTTTTAAGCCGTTCTGTACTGCAATATCCAGACAGCTTTTGTAACATCTTTCAAGCAGGCCGCAATGCTCGTCCGTGAGCTGTCCCTGCACAATGGGTCCGACTGTGTGAATAACATATTCGCAGGGCAGATTGTACGCGGGCGTTATCTTCGCTGCGCCCGTCGGTTCTTCGTGACCCTGTCCGCGTATTATCTCATCGCATTTTTGCCGCAGCCGAATACCCGCGAAAGTATGAATGCAGTTATCAATGCAGTTGTGGCAGGGAGAGTAACAGCCCGTCATTCCAGAATTTGCGGCGTTGACTATCGCACCGCATTTCAGCGTGGTAATATCGCCGCGCCATAGGTAAATATGCGGCTCACGGGGTGTGAGGTCAGCGGCATCGGTAATGCCCTTTTCCGCTGTCAGCTCGGCCAGCAGTTCGTCCTCGGCTTCGTAGTATTCATCACTCGCGGGAGCCGCCGGACGCACGTTCACAAGGCTTCTGTAAAGCCTGAATTTATCCCGCTTGCTTTCGGGAATGGCGATGTTCTCGCCGCGCTCCGATAGCAGATATTTAATCAGAAAATCAAGTTTATCCATATTATCACCGCCTAAAATAATGTGAGCTGCGCATCTATCCAGCTTTCCTGACTTGCCTGATGTATGACCTCTCCCTCTTGCAAATCTCCCACAAGAAAGGGAGAATCGGGGTCGTGAAGCCGCATATTCCGTTTGACATTTTCATGGTTATAATTAGCGTAGCAATAACGGCAGAGGTGTCCGCAGGTATCATAAGCGCCTATGTCCGTACCGAGAACGCAGGCACACTCGGCTCTCTGTGATTTCTTTTTGGGAACATTCAGCCTGCTCCCGACAGCCGCCTCAAAAGTTTCCTTTGTCATACAGCCAGCGCAGTCCACTCCGTATGGTGCAAGGTCAGTCCCTTCTGCACAGGCTTTTATCGTGATGCCGTAATGCCTGCCGATCTCCGCAAAGGTCTTGCCTATTGTGATACGCTCCTGCTGTGTGACCGTCCGGACTTGCGGGAAATTGCGCTTGACTTTTTCATAGAGGTCGATGAAGCTGATAACGCAGACATTTGTGTAACCCGAAAGCGTACCGCACATCTGTTCAAAGTCGTTCAGGTGCCGTTCGAGAGTGTATGTGCTGTCAATGAATATCGGGTCATATCTCCACGCGACACATTTCACGCCGAGCGTCTCTGACAGCGTTATAAAATCCTGCATAACTGTTTCTTTTGGCGGTACATTCGGCTCGACATCTCTGTCGTATGGTGTGATAGTAACGAACCAATACTGATGAAATGCTTTCAGATCATCAAGATGTTTCAGCATCGGCGCAGGATTCTTGGTACAGAAAGCGATACAGTCCACAACATCGGGGCTCAGTTCATAGCGTGTGATCCAGTCGGGGCGGTAAGGATTGCGCACCAACACAAAGCCTGCCCGTATCCTGTTCATAAACCATTCGGAATAAAATGCGGGAATATCAGTCCGCATACCTGTGTTGATTATCATGCTCCTCACCGTCCTTTCTTCTTATTTTACCACATTCGGCGCGATTTTACAACAATCAATCCTCGTCAACGATGACCACACGCCCGTCACGGCGGGGCTTGCTTTGCGGATATTCACCCTCGCAGTAGCCGAGCAGCACAAAAGCACGAGCGATGAAGTTTTCGGGGATACCCCATTTGGACAGCAGTTCACTGCCGAAGTCGTTATCGAAAGTCTCCTCGGCTCTTGCTGTAATGCACGATGCGATACCAAGCTCGGTGGCTTCAAGCACCATATTCTCCGCACAGCAGAAAGCATCAGGAACAGCATACAGAAAATTCTTCGGTGTGAAGATAATGCAGACACAGGGCGCACCGTAAAAGCCGTTCTTGATATTTTTATCGTCTATCACGCTGGGCTGTTCCTTTGAGACATAGCCGCCGATAAGCGTTGAGCGGTCAAACTTCGACAAATTGAGAATACCGATCTGCTCCGCGAGTCGCTTGTTACGGACAGCAACGATAATACTTCGCTGCCCGCCGCCTGCGTTCGGAGCATACGCTCCGGCTTCGATGATCTTCTGTAAGTCCTCTTTCGGTATCTGCCTATCTGTGTATTTTCGTATCGAGCGGCGATATTTCATAAGTTCTAAAAGTTCCATTCTGCTACCTCCTTGTTATCACTCCGGTTGGACATTGTTCAAAGCAATTTCCACAATGCAGACAATTCTGCTGACGGATACTCGCTCTGTCGTCCTGCATATCTATCGCTCTTTGCGGACAGACTGAAACACAAGTCTCGCAGCCGATACAGTCCTCGTTTACAATAAAGCCCTTCGGCTTTGCGGTCGCTCCGCATTCGTACACCTCACGGAATATCGGGTTGACACCAAGGTTGAAATACTCGATCGTGAATCCTTTTATCACAAAGATGATACCGATATTTTTCGTATCTTTCGGATAGACATTTTCAAGATAGGGCTGTTCCTCAAATATCTTGTCACGCCACTTGATCTGCTCATCATCGGGAACAGGAACAGCTTTGCCCGAAAGCCTGATACTCTCCTTGAATCGAGTGTAACAGCTCACCTGCACTCTGCCGTCACGGAGAAGCTGTCGGCAAAACTCCTTGCCCCTTGCGGTGAAGAAGTAGAGCGCATCGGGTTCGTAGTGTATCGCACTGATATTGCGGACTTGCGGAGCGCCTTCCTCGTCAACGGTGGCGAAGTTCAGCACCTGAACAAGCTCCAGTTTTTTCAGACAGGTTTGCAAATCCATCAGACGACCTCCTTCCAGCATTGCGGATCGGGTGCGTACATATTGCCCGTGTAGCCGAATGTCACGGCAGGACAACCTCTGCAATAGCCCCGAAGCTCACACTTACTGCATTTCTCAAATTTATCGAACTGTCTGTATTCCTCTAAGTCTGCACCGAGGAACAGTTCATATATTGGTGTATCGAACACATTCCCGATCTTGCTCTCCATTCTGCGGCAGGCGTACACATCACCCGTGGGCAGTATCGTCATGTGACCTATTGCGCAGTGACAGCCGTCATATATCTTGTCGGGATCGCTGTTTTCGGGAATCTTGAAAAGCCCCTGTTCATAAAGATACAGCGTCCAGAGGTGGTCTTTGTACTGGAATGTGGTCTTGCAGCCGTTTGCTTTATGCTGCTGAAACCGTTTGTAGCACATATCGAGAAAATCACGGTAGCGAAGCGGCGGTATGTGGTATTCCTCCGACTTCTGACCGCTTGTGGGACAGTACCTCCCGAATGCGAACACATCGACATTCTTCTCCGCCACAAGATCTATCATCTCCGGGAAATCGTCGATGTTCGCGCTTGATACGGTTGACATCACCGCGCACCACATTCCTGCATTCTTTATGCAGTCTATGGCTCTCATCGTTGAAGCAAACGAACCCAGCTTGCGAAAGCTGTCATGCATCTGCTCCATACCGTCAAGGGAGAGCTGATACTTGCGGCAGCCGAGATCATGCAGCTGTCTGCATACTTCGTCATTCAGGTGGAACGGGTTGCCGAGGATCCCCCAGTCAATGTGCTTTTCGTGCAGCAGCTCCGCCAGTTTCCAGAAGTCACGGTGCAGGACAGGATCGCCGCCGGTGATGTAAAAATAGGGAGTCCGAACGAGCCTATCGCACATATTCTCGCAGCTCTCGACTACCTGCTTCATCTTCTCCCACGGCATTTCCGTGAGCGCCTTACAGTTGTCCTCAGCGAAAATATAGCAGTGCTTGCAGCGCTGGTCGCAGGTGTCGGTGATATGCCATTGAAAAGCAAAATACGGTTTCATCCCGGTGTCCTCCAATCTATATAAACGCTTTTGCATAATTCTCGTTATTGCAGGCATACCGAAAGACCGATATGCCCGCACTATAATTGAAGTTTAACGACTTACTTCTTGTCGGGATCAGCAGCACCGCAGGCAGAACCGCAAGCGGAAGGCTTAGGGTCTGCTGCACCACAAGCGGAGGGCTTAGGATCAGCCGAGCCGCAAGCGGAGGGCTTGGGGTCTGCGGAACCGCAGGCACTGTTTGCGGAACCAAATTCTGCTACTCTTTTAAGCATTTCACTCATGATGAAATCCTCCTTGAAATTATTTCGGGTACTTTCCGTTCCCGTTGACTTAACTATACCACAATCCCCAAGCCCTGTGAAGTACGCACTTTTTTGTGGGATAGTTACAAAAAAGTAAGTATTGGATAACTGCGCGGAAAAGTCTTGAAAAAATTATTTAAATATGCTATAATATTCAAAAATGAATGTAACATTCAAATTTAAACTATTGGAGGATAATCGCCATGATAAAAAAAGAAGAACTGCCGGAATGCCCTGTGGCTACTACCGTACAGCTCATCGGAAATAAGTGGAAACTGCTGATACTGCGAAATCTGCTTATCCGTCCGTGGCGGTTCAATGAGCTGATGAAGTCGCTCGAAGGCATCAGTCAGAAGGTCCTTACCGACAGCCTTCGCTCGATGGAATCCGACGGCATCATCACACGCACCGTTTATCCCGAAGTACCGCCGAGGGTGGAATATGCGCTCAGCGAGCTTGGAGAAAGTATGCGTCCGATACTTGATGCTATGCAAGCTTGGGGGACGGAATATAAGACCACATTGAATAAAAGTAATCAGTAATTCTCAATGACAACATTCTCCGCCGCGCCGATCTTGATCCGTATCGTATGCTTATTCACAATAGTAACCTGTTCAACCAAGTGCCTTACAAGCGCCTCGTCAAAACTATCAAGCCTGAACTCCATACCATCTATCTCATCAAGTATATCCTGCACATTCGCAGCGGATTCCGCACACGCGTTGAGCCGTTCCTGCTCCTCGGCAATCTGTTTGCTGACAGCGGACAGCTCGTCCGAAAGGCGTTTGAACTCGGCATCATACTTTGTGTAGTCGTTCTCCTTGAATGAACGGTCAAGCAGTTTGCCGATCTCTTTGTTGAGCGCCATTTTCTTCTTTTCGAGATCTGCCAAATGTTTCCCATCCGGCAGCATAACAGCATGAATTCCTATCCTGAGCGTGCTTTTCACATCATCGCTGACATCGAACACCTGATTTATCGCGTCTATGACCGCCTTGTGAAGCCTGTCCTCATACACTGTCGGCGAGCATTTACATAACTTCTTTCCATTCTTCAATCGGTTGATACAGCGCCACACCGGAACTTTCCCGCCATTCTTATCGTCCCATGTGATACGGCGATAGGCTGTCCCGCATTCTCCGCAGATTACCAAGCCTGTGAGCGCATATTTCCCGCTGTACTTGCCCTTCTCATCGGGTTTAGAAGGCTTGCGCAGGCTCGTCCGCCGTGCGATCTCTGTCTGAACGCGGTTGAATGTCACACGGTCAATTATCGCTTCGTGGTGGTCTTTGACGAGATACATCGGCAGTTCGCCGTTGTTTTTCTTGACCTTTTTTGTGATGCAGTCGGTCACAAAGGTTTTCTGCAAGAGCGCATCGCCCGTATATTTTTCGTTCTGCAAAATGCTTGCAACATTGGAATGCGTCCAGTCCGTATTGCCTTTGGCATTCTTAAAGCCGCGCTCCGAGAGAGTTTCAGCTATCTTCCGATAGGTCATTCCGTCAAGGAACAGGTCATATATTAACCTCACCGTTTCTGCTTCTTCGGGTACGATCTTCGGATTGCCGTCCTCGCCCTTTTCGTAGCCGAGGGTCGTTGCGTAGTGCATTGAGAATTTCCCCTGCTCAAAAGAGCGGCGGACTCCCCACGCCACATTCTTGCTGATGCTCTCGGATTCAGCTTGCGCGAACCATGAAAATATCGTGATGAGCATTTCATCTTTCTGCTCAAGCGTGTTCAGCGCCTCTTTCTCGAAGATGACCGCGATACCGAGCGCCCGCAGCTCGCGGACATATTGCAGACTTTCGACCGTGTTCCGAGCGAAGCGGCTCACCGATTTGGCGAGGATAATGTCGATCTTCCCCTGTCGGCAATAGCGTATCATTTTAAGAAACTCCGGACGCTTTTTCGCCTGCGTTCCCGTGATTCCCTCGTCCGCAAACACCTTGACAGGTTTCCAGTCCTCGTGGCTGCTGATGAGTTTTGTGTAGTAATCGCACTGGGCTTCGTAGCTCGTCAACTGCTCGTCATCGTCGGTGCTGACGCGACAGTAGGCGGCTACGCGCTTGATCTTACGCTGTCCGACAGCAGTTTCGTCCTTTGGTTTGGCGGGAATTACCGTGACCTGCGGCTCCCGTACTTCGGTTTTTTCCATGATTACGCTCCTTTCAGAATTTTTCCGTTGACAAGATCAACGGTCGCTATACCTTTGTTTATATGTATCTTCTTGACAATCTGCCGTGCCAGCTCTATGTCAAGTTCGGTCATCGGCTCGCGGGCTGTCAGCAGTTCGAGCATCTTCATCGTCCTGTCCCTATTATCGTAAGGGCAAGCGTCGTATTTCGCTGCCGCTGTTTCCGTTATCAGCCGTATGATCTCGCCGATGTCAGCGTTCGCGTCCTGCATCAATGCCGCAAGCCGCTGTTCCATTTCCGTTATCTCAACGGTCGGCGCATACTTCGGAAACCTGTCCGGTGCAACAAGCTCCGGCTTGGCTATCAGTTTGTTTATAACTGAAACGAGCAGCCCCTCAACCTCACTTTCCGTGAGGGAGGAGCCGCCCGAAATCAAGCTATGCAAATATGTTTTCTTCTCGTCTGTGCAGACGCAAGCCGCCGCTTTCCGCTGCTTTATCTCATTTGCTTTGCGGAACATTTCCTGCTCAATGATAGGCGGATAGCCGTCCGCGCCTGTGTATCTCTCGTTTTCAAGCATACGACTGACCATGTTTTTGTTCCACAGAGGCTTGTCCGTATTGTATGGAACCGTCATCGCTGCCGCTATGCTTTTGAGCGACATTTCTCGGAGGTACATATCGAAAATCTCGCGGACTGCTGCGGATTCCTCGGGGTGGAGGAAGATCTCTCCGTTCCGCATCATGTACCCGAAGGGGATATTTCTATGTGACTTCATCTCATAATCCTTTCCTTGAATTCCAGCCCGCCGCCGACCTTGAACAGCACCTCGTTCTCGGACAAGGCGACGATCTTTTCGACTGCAAGGCGGAAGATGCTCTCGTCAAAGTCCATAAGATGCGCCGTGTCCTCAAGCAAGTCAATGAGGTCATACAGCTTGTTGAGCCTGTCCGAAAGCTCGTCCGTATCAGCAACCGAAACCGCCTTTTCCTTTAGTCTGAGCAATCTGAACTCAATTTCCTTTTTTCGCTCGTTGAATATTTCATCGGGGAGCAAGCCGCTCTCCCGAAGCCTGTGTACCTGCACCAACTGATCATGTGCATCGACCATGTCCCGCCTTGCCGTTATCAGTTCGCTATTCCCATGCTGTTTCTTCAAGATCAGCATTTCAAGCTGCTTTGCGGCAGGCTTCAAAAGCGTTCCAGAGTTCGCTTTCAGCTTATTGAACAGTCTTACGAACGCGGAGCAGATTCCTGTTTCGGGTATCTGCCTGACCGGACAGTTGGCGGCGTTCTTGTTGTGATTTCCGCATATCCAATAGGCTTTTCCGCTGTCCACGGCTCTTTTAAACGAATGTCCGCAGTTGCCGCATACTATCATTTTGCTGAATACATAATCATGGAACTGTCGTTCCACAGAGCGCCGGGAAGCTATCAACTGCTGTGCTTTCCGGAAGGTTTCCTCGTCTATGATAGGCTCGTGGGTACCACGGACATAGTATTTCGGCTGCTCGCCCTTGTTGATATGCTTCTTGAATGGAAGCATTTCTGTTGTGCAATATTTGTGCAAGAGCTTGTCACCGATGTATCTTTCATTGGCGAGAATGTAGCTTATGCACTGATGATGCCAGAGTTCTCCGGTTTCCGCGGTCAGTTCCTCTGCTATTGCCTGCACGCCTTTTCCCGCGAGAAAGTCAGCGAATATCCGTCTGACGAACTCCGCATCTTGCTCATTCACGACCAACTTTCCGTCGATATAGTCGTAGCCGAACGCAGCAGAACTGTTGATGTAAGTTCCGTCCTCCATTCGCTTCCGGATTCCCCAGCGCAGATTATTTGAGATCGAAACGGACTCATTCTGCGCCGCCATACCGAGCAAGGTTATCAGCATCTCACCCGACACATGGTCGGTGTCGATGCCGTTTTCCTCGAAGTAAACTGAGATTCCGAGCTGTTTGAGCTCGCGGGTCGCTTCAAGACAATCCTTTGTGTTCCTGGCAAACCTCGTCAGCGATTTCACGATTATCCTGTCGAACCTATGTCGCCGGGCATCGTTCATCATGCGGTTGAACTCCGTCCGTTTCTCGGTGCAGGTTCCTGTGATCCCCTCGTCAGCGTATATCTCAGACAGCACCTCATCGGGACTGCCCTCGAACAATTCCCGATAGTATCTGTACTGTGCCGAGAACGAGTGAAGCTGATCGTCACTGTCACTCGATACTCTTATGTATGCCGCTACCCGTGTGACCTTGCGGGTCTCGACCTTCGCCTGAATTTTGGTTACTACCATTCAATTCCCCCTTCGTTTTTTACCCAACATCATACCACGACCCGCGCCGGAATGCCATTACCAAACCCAATAAAATCCGGGAGGCGTGGTTGTGGAAATGGCATAGATTGTTCCGATCACTCCGCGATAAGAGCATCTAAATTGACCTTACCTTTCATCTTCCTAACATCGTTTATCGCCCTGTAGCGTATCTCCCGAAGCTCGGATTCGTCGTACTCCAGCGTGTCCGCAAGCAAGCGAATGAGCATATCCAACTCGACCGCGTATCGGAACAAGCCCTTTGAGATCTTTGTTATCCCGTGGTCACTCGCGGCTGCAATGCTTTCGGCAAGCTCTGGCACAAGCACATCGGATTTTGTCCCTATCTCCCTCGTCGCGAGATAGAATTTGAGTGCCGTTTCTATGAGCTCCGAACGACTTTCGGCGTTCCCCTCGGCTGCATATCTGTCGCATTCGTTCAGCAGCCCAGCCGAGATGCTGATACCTGTTCTTATCTTCTTTTCGTCCATTTTTACCTCCGTGATAATTGTTGACCCCAGCCCCATTCCGCTGTCTATACGGCTTTATGGCTGCTTTCCTTTGCAATTGACGCCATGACCGTAACACTTGGGTATGTTTTGTCGTCACTGTCAAAACCAACAAAAGTGCGATAGCGGCGGGCTTTGCACGTCCGCTGTGACTCGGCAGAGCGGCTTTAGTCGCCTGCCTTTAACCTGCATTTTTTTCATACCCCCGAAATCGTCCCTCTGCCTGACCGCCCTGTGCATAATGCCGAAGCCCTGCAAATCCGGAACTTTACTTTTTCACTGGCTTGCATCTCCTGCTCCGAGCATCATCTGCTCACACGGGCGCAGAAACGGCTCAAATTCGCGCGAATACCCCCTCGGTGGTATCGCTACTCTACCCGCTCCCGAAAGCGTCGGAAACCGCCCGAATTTGCCGTCACCCTGCAAGGCTGCTGCCGTCACCCTGAAAAATGCTGTCACCCGAAGCAAATGGCTCTGTTGAAAGGTTTTCGGGAGTTTGGGTGACAGCATCGTCCACGATTTCCACGAGGAGCAGAGCCCCGTTCATGCTGTCACCCTGTCTGTCGTATCGGAGTTCTATCTCGCGGTAGCCATGCACTCGAACAAGACGGAAAGTAACTCCGTACCGCGCCAGCTCATCTGTATGCTGAATGAGATTGCGGGTCAGCCAGCTTGGTGTGTACTCTTTCCTGAACCTGTCGCCCAGCAGCTTGCACAGCTGAGTTGCCGAGCCACGGAACACTCCTTGCTCGATCATCAGATCATGAACTGCGAAGGAAAAAGTATCAGGCTTGTGAGGCTCGACATCGTCTGTGACCGACCAGCGATGACCGTCGAACCGAACAGCGATATCCGTACTTTCGATGTCACGACCTGTGCAGAACAGTTTCCCGACACCATCACTACGTTTCTCGCGAGTAAGAACGAAGCTTCCGTCAGCACAGCCGATGAGACCTGTCGTTCCCGAGATCATATTGAACGGGTCTGTGTCATTCTCCTTGCGGGTGTGGTGTATCAGCAGTATCGCAACTCCGAGCTTGTCCGCAACAGATTTCAACGCACCGAGTTCACTGTAGTCGCTTCCGTATTTCGCATCGACAGTCCGACGAACTTTCTGCAGGGTATCAATAACGATCAGCTGCAAGTCGGGAAGCCTGCGCTTGGCATCTTCGAGCTGCTGTTCCAGTCCGCCGCCTATCGTCTTTGCGAGAGTAGAGAACTGCAAGTCCTCGGCGGGTTCTTCCGTGAACTCATACAAGCGGTTCTGCAAGCGGAGCAGACTATCTTCGAGTGCAAGGTAGAGCACCTGACCTTTGTGAGTTTCATGCTTTAGGAATGGTTCACCCTCTGCCACCGACAAACACAGATCGAGTGCCAGCCATGACTTGCCGATCTTCGGAGCACCCGCAAGAATGTACAGTCCGGGATACAGTAGGTGCTCGACTATGTACGGGTTCGATCTCAGCTGCGTGTCCATGATGTAGGCGCAGCTGTACATTTTTAATTCATTGATTTGTGGAATATAAATTCCTCCTTCCTGTATTTTGGAGAACAAAAAGAACACCCGCGACCGCAGGTGCTCTGTCCCTCTATTATACTACCGACACTACTCGGGGGCTTTTATTCCAATTTTTTGAAAATTTTCAAGAAATTTAAAAGTTTGGTTATTTTGTACATTTTCTGCCACAGAGCTTATGCAATTTCACAACATTTCAAACTGCTTCATTTGTATATCTCTGACAGCTTCTTACTCAACTTGACCTTGAATTTTGAAATGTAACTCTGTGACACTCCAAGCTCGTCAGCGATAGCCTGCTGTGGTCTGCCGTCATAGAGTCCTCGGAAGATAACAGCTTCTCGTTCGCTCAGTCCTTTGCATATCTGCTCCACTGCAAGGTCTGACTCTATCTTATCAAACAATTTCTCCATGTCATCATTAGCAATCGTATCAAGAAAAGATATCCCCGTTTCCGGATCCTCAAGTTCCGAGTAATTTATCATTTTCGTATCACTGCGGGAGTGACCGAAACGCTTTATGTGATCTTTCTTTGCCCGGCTTGACTTTTTGGAAAAATCCTCATCGGCGGAGTTGCGGCGGGCAATCTTTGCTATCTCACCGACCTGCATCGTCTGCATAGCGAGGTTAAGAACATTGTGCAGTTCCTCGTCGCCGG
>CAMVBT010000009.1 GCA_947165805.1 uncultured Clostridia bacterium | reverse complement strand
CGAGATATCCCTCGACCCGACCGGCAAAAAGTCGGGCAGAGGCGCATATATCTGTAACAGCAGGGAATGCTTCGGGCAGGCGGTAAAGAAGCGAAGCCTCGAAAGGGCGCTGAAATGCCGGATACCCGATGAGATATATGAAAGACTGAAGGAGCTGATCGAAAATGAATAAGGCTCTTTCGACCATAGGGCTGTGCAGACGCGCGGGGAAGCTGATATACGGCTTCGACGCGGTGGACGCGGAGCTTAAAAAGCCGGAAACGGCGGTATGCGGAGTGTTGCTGGCGTCGGATCTTTCGGAAAAATCCAAAAAGGAAGCGCGGTTCATCTGCGCAAAGAAGGATATCGAAGTCACGGAGCTCGGCGCGACGCTCGATGACATAAAAGGCGTTATAGGGAAGAGAACAGGTATTTTAGCCGTTCTCGACCCGGGTTTATACAATTCTGTGATCAATAATAATCGTGCATAAGGGGAAAGCGAATGGCAGCAAAAGAACTGAAATTCAAAATAAAAGACGCGGCAAAGGACCTCGATATCGAAGCCAACCGGATAATCGAGATCGTGAAGCAGTATACGGGCGCGGAGAAGAAGCCCTCTGCCTCCATTACGGAGAGCGAGCTCAATATCGTGCTCGAAAGCGTGTCGCAGGATAATCAGGTGACGAGCTTCGATGCGTATTTCGCTATGGCCGAGAACAAGAAGCCGGAGAAGAAGCCCGAGGCAAAGAAGCCCGCTCCCGAAAAGGCTGAAAAGGCTGAGAAGTCCGAAAAGCCCAAGAAGGAGGAAAAGCCCGCAAAGGCCGAAAAGCCGGAAAAGGCTCCCGAGGCAAAGCCCGAGAAGGAGCAGAAGCCGGCAGCCAAGGAGCCGGACAAAAAGCCCGCTCCCAAGCAGCCCGAGCAGAAGCCCGCGGCCGCAAAGCCGGAGCAGAAGCCCGCGGCCGCAAAGCCGGAGCAGAAGCCCGAGGCAAAGAAGCCTGCGCAGACCATATACGGCAAGCCCGACAAGCCCGCGCGTCCGAAAGAGAACAAGCCCGTGCCGCGCCCCGTCGAAGCAAAGGTCGATCTCAGCACGGTCAAGACCAACGAACCTCCCAAGGCCAAGGTCAAGGGCGAGGCTGTACAGCGCGGCGAGCAGGTGACAAAGCGCGTCGATACACGCGGCAGCTATGTCGATCTCGACAAGTACAACGAGCGCTATGAGAACATGGCTTCGCAGAAGCACGGCGACGGCAAGCGCGATGACAGCTTCTCCTCAAAGAAGCAGAAGATAAACCAGAAGTCCCAGCAGAAGGGCGGCAAGTTCGGCGGCAAGAACCGTGAGACCGAAGCCCAGAAGCTCAGGCGCCTCGAGCTCGAGCGCGCCAGAAAGCAGCAGCTCAAGGTGCAGATACCCGATGAGATCGTGGTTTCCGAGCTTGCGCAGAGACTTAAAGTCACGGCTACCGAGGTCATCAAGAGACTTATGATGCTCGGCGAGATGTGCACGATCAATCAGGTGATAGACTTCGATACCGCGTCGCTTGTAGCGGAAGAGCTCGGCGCCAAGGTAGAGAAGGAAGTCGTTGTCACTATCGAAGAAAGGCTGTTCGAGGAGTCCGAGGACAAGGAAGAAGACCTCAAGCCCCGCTCTCCCGTCGTTGTCGTTATGGGTCACGTCGATCACGGCAAGACCTCGCTGCTCGACAAGATACGCCATTCGTCGGTGGCAAGCGGCGAAGCGGGCGGCATCACGCAGCACATAGGCGCTTACCGTGTCAACGCGGGCGGCAAGGACATAACCTTCCTCGATACGCCCGGACATGAGGCGTTCACGGCTATGAGAGCGCGCGGCGCGAACATGACGGATATCGCTATCCTCGTTGTCGCGGCGGACGACGGTATAATGCCGCAGACGATAGAAGCGATAAACCACGCGAAGGCCGCGGGCGTAAGCATTATCGTCGCTATAAACAAGATGGACAAAGAGGGTGCGAATCCCGAAAAGATAAAGCAGGCTCTCACCGAGCACGACCTCGTTATAGAGGAGTGGGGCGGCGATATCATCTGCGTTCCCGTATCGGCAAAGACCGGCGAGGGCATAGATACGCTGCTTGAAATGGTGAACCTCACCGCCGAGGTGCTCGACCTCAAGGCGAACCCCGACAGGCTCGCAAAGGGCGCGGTCATCGAGGCAAGGCTCGACAAGGGCAAGGGCCCGGTAGCTACGCTGCTGGTGCAGAACGGTACGCTTCATACCGGCGATATCATCATCGCGGGAACTTCCGTGGGACACGTGCGCGTTATGCGTGACGACCGCGGCAAGACCGTAAAGGAAGCGGGTCCGTCCGTGCCTGTCGAGATAATGGGTCTCTCCGAGGTGCCGAGCGCCGGCGACAGCTTTGCGGTGGTAGAGGACGAGAAGCTCGCCCGCGAGCTGGTAGAGAAGCGCAAGTTCGATGCCAAGGAAGAGCAGTTCAAGATGTACCGCAAGGTAACTCTCGACAATCTGTTCTCGCAGATAGAAGAGGGCGAGATGAAGACCCTGCCGATCATCGTAAAGGCGGACGTTCAGGGCTCCGTCGAGGCTGTGAGACAGTCGCTTGAAAAGCTCTCCAACAACGAGGTGCGCGTCCAGGTTATCCACGGCGGCGTAGGTGCCGTAAGCGAGAGCGATGTAATGCTTGCGAACGCGTCGAACGCGATAATCGTAGGCTTCAACGTAAGACCTCACCCCGACGCAGCCGAAAGCGCAAAGCGCGACGGCGTCGATATAAGACTGTACAGGATAATCTATGACGCAATAGAAGAGATAGAAGCCGCTATCAAGGGTATGCAGGCTCCGAAGTTCCGCGAGACGGACTGCGCGCGCATCGAGGTGCGTCAGGTCTACAAGATCACGGGCGTCGGCGTTGTCGCGGGCTGCTATGTGCTCTCGGGCAAGGTGGACAGAAAGTGCAGCATACGCATAGTGCGTGACGGCATAGTCATAGCCGACGATAAGATAGGCGGTCTCCGCCGCTTCAAGGACGACGTCAAGGAAGTCGCCGAGGGCTATGAGTGCGGTATCTCTCTCGAAAAATACACCGACATCAAGGAAGGCGACATCTTCGAGGCCTACACGGTAGAAGAGTACAGGGATTAAGCCCAGGGGGCTCCGCCCCTCTCTCCCTCACCCCCGCCCACCTTCCGGAAAGACCGATCGCTTCGCCTTGCAGACTCGTAAAGGAGCAGAGAATACCGGGTAAAAAGCGAAGCGGTTGAAAGTTTTTGAAAGGGGTTTGGGGAAAACTTGTTTTTTCGTAAGTTTCTTTGTATCGCCGCGTCCATGCGGCGTTTTGGAAACTTACTCAAGGCCTCCTGCCTTGCAAAAAGTTTTCCCCAAGACTCGAGCGAAGCGACTACTCAAGCGAAGCGACCTCTAAAATAAGGAGGCACAGATGGCAAATCACAATTTAGGCAGGCTGACCGAGGACGTCAAGCGCGAGATATCGGCGGCGCTGCCGGAGATAAAGGACAGGCACGTGAGCGGCGAGATCGTTTCGATATCGCGTGTTGAGATAACGAGCGACCTGTCGTACTGCAAGATATATGTATCGGTGCTCGGGGACGAGCACAAGACGAACGAGGCGGTCAAGGCGCTGGAAAAGGCCGCGGGCTTCCTCGTGCGGAAGATAAACGCGCGGATAAAGATGCGCAAGATGCCGCGGCTGATATTCCTGCCGGACAACTCGCAGGAATACTACGAAAAGATAAGCAGGATACTCGATTCCCTGCCTCCCGCGGGGAGCGATGACGATAACGGGGACGGCGACGAACAGAAAGGCGGATGACAATGTCTGAAAAGATCGGAATGAGCGAGGCTGCTGCCTTCATAAAGGCGCATGACGGTTTTCTGATATTATCCCACGCGAACCCCGACGGAGACACGCTCGGGTGCGCTTTCGCACTGTGCAGGGCTCTTCAGAAGTTCGGAAAGAAGGCAAAGAACATCTGCGCGGACGAGCTTTCCCACCGCTACGACTTTATGAAAGCCGCCGTGGAAAAGCAGGATTTTGAGCCGCAGACTTATATCACCGTGGACGTCGCGGACACGAAGCTGCTCGGAGACCTTGAAAAGCCCTACGGCAATAAGATCGACCTTGCGATAGACCACCATGTCTCGCACGTCGATTTCGCGAAGCTGCTCGTTATCGAGCCCCATGCGGCCGCAGCGGCACAGACCGTGTACAAGCTGATAAAGGAGCTCGGAGGGGCGGAGCTCCTCGACGAGAAGATTGCCGCCTGCCTCTATACGGGCATATCCACGGACTCGGGCTGCTTCAAGTATTCATGCGCGACGCCGGAGACCCACCGCATTGCGGCGGAGCTGCTGGAATATGATTTCGACCACTCGGCGCTGGATTATGTGTTCTTCGACCTGAAAACAAAGGCACGCATAGCGCTGGAGGAAAAGATATACCGCGATATCGAATACTACTGCGGCGGAAAGTGCGCGCTGGTGACGCTGACAAAGGAACAGCTCGCGACAGTGGACAGCGAGGACAGCAACGGACTGTCGGCAATACCGCGCATGATCGAGGGCGTAGAGGTCGGCGTTGTGATAAAGCAGCGCGGCAACGGGAGCTGGAAGGCTTCGCTGCGCTCCAATTCTACAGTGGACGTGCAGAAGATATGCGCGAAGTTCGGCGGCGGCGGGCATGAAAAGGCCGCGGGCTGCTCCTTCGGCAGCATGAACATCGAAGATATCAAGAAAGCATTAACAGATGAGATCGGAAAGGTGTTTGAATGAACGGAGTCATCTGCATTTACAAGGAAAAGGGATATACCTCCTTCGACATAGTGGCGATCATGAGGAGATTCTGCGGAACAAAGAAAATAGGTCACGGCGGGACTCTCGATCCAATGGCGGAGGGGGTCCTTCCGATTTTTGTGGGGAACGCCACAAAAGCCGTGGACTACTGCCCCGACAATACCAAGGAATACCGCGCGGAGATGCGCTTCGGCGTGACTACCGATACGCAGGACTTCACGGGCAAGATACTCGCTACCGACGATACACCCATATCTGCAAATATGCAGTATATGCTGAAAAGCAAGTTCACCGGCGACCTTATGCAGACCCCGCCGATGTACAGCGCCGTGCAGGTGGACGGCCAGAGACTCTATGAGCTGGCGCGCAAGGGCATAGAAATAGAGCGCGAGCCGCGTGCGATAAAGATATACAGCCTCGAATTCGAGAAGTTCGAGAACAATATGGCAACAATGCTGGTCACCTGCTCAAAGGGTACCTATATAAGAACCCTCATACACGACATGGGCGCCGAGGTAGGCACCGGAGCGATAATGACGAACCTCGTCA
Source organism: uncultured Clostridia bacterium (assembly GCA_947165805.1). GTDB lineage: Bacteria > Bacillota > Clostridia > Oscillospirales > Ruminococcaceae > Ruminiclostridium_E. Next base: position 13,599 of record CAMVBT010000009.1, on the reverse strand, counting down.
GGACGCGCTCGGGTAATTTCACTCTGCGCGACTGCTACCGCATATCCGAAATTCGCGAAGAACTGGAGATAGGCGGCAGAGACGCCATAGAAAAGATGCTCATGCCGCTGGATATAGTATTCAACGCGCTGCCCGCCGCAAGGCTCAACGAGAAACAGACGGGCATGCTGAAAAACGGAGTCGTGCTCGACATCAGCCGCGTCAACCTTGACCGCGACGAGGGGCCGTTCCGCATTTTAAGCTCCGACGGCGAGGTCATCGCTATCGGCAACCGCGGCGTGGACAATGATCTCGCCGTGATACAGCGCTTTTTCGGCGCTCCGCCCAAGAAGGAGAAGAAAACCGAGATCGACCCGGATTCTCCCGAGGCGCGCCTTAAAAGCATCGACACACTGAAAGGCGTGAAGCTGTGATGGGTACGGAAACAAAAACAGCCGCTGCTCTCGGCTTTTTCGACGGTATGCATATCGGCCACGCCGCTGTCATTTCGACTGCCTGCCGCGCGGCGGAGACATACGGCTTTACTCCCGCGGCTTTCATGATACGCGAGGCCGCTTTGCCGAAATTCGGCGGGCGCACCGATGTGTTCCTGACCACCTATGAGGACAAGGTCACGCTTCTGGAGCGCCACTTCGGCATAAATTACATCTACGCGCCGTATTTCGAGGATATACGCGGGCTTGCTCCGGAGGAATTCTTTGAGCGCATACTGAAGGGCATAATGAACATCGGGTATGTCTGCTGCGGCGAGGATTTCCGCTTCGGCAAAGACGGAGCCGGCACCGCCGGACTGCTCCGGGAGATGTGCGCGAAAAGCGGCATAGCGTTCGGGATAGTACCGCCTGTGCGCATAAACGGCGAGACTGTCAGCTCCACGATGCTGCGCGCTATGATACGCGAGGGCAGGGTCGCGGAAGCCGACAGTCTCATGCTGCGCCCCGCTTCGTATATCGCGACTGTGACAAAGGGCAGGCAGCTCGGGCGGACGATAGGATTCCCGACGATCAATCAGATGATACCGGACAACGCGGTGCGCCCGAAGCGCGGCGTTTATGCGAGCCGCGTCATGCTTGACGGCGTGAAGCACCCCGCCATAACGAACATCGGGGTAAAGCCGACGGTGAAATCGGACGACACGGAGAATATGGAAACGCACATCATCGGGTTTGACGGCGACCTTTACGGGCAGAAAATAAGGGTGTGCCTGCTGGACTTTATCCGTGATGAGCGCAGATTTGACAGTCTGGCTGACCTGAAAGAGCAGCTTATTTCCGACAAAAGCATTTCCCAGACCATATTTAACGAGCGTTTAAAAGCAATTTCATAATATTTTCATACAGTTTACACTTTCGCAATGTAACATAGACAGCAGAAACTCTGAAATAAAAAGCGGAGCGGTCAAAAAGTTTTTTGGGAGGGGGTCCGGGGGAACCCTTTTGTTCACAAAAGGGTCCCCCCGGTCTCGAGCGCAAGCGACCAAAAACCCGAGCGCAAGCAGCGCAAAAACGGAGGAACGAAAAATGATCGAAGTCAGAAATCTGACGAAGAGCTACGGCAGCAAGAAGGCTGTGAACAACATATCATTCACTGCCGAAGAGGGGCAGGTGCTGGGATTTCTGGGGCCGAACGGCGCCGGGAAATCGACGACGATGAACATACTGACGGGCTACATCTCCTCGAACGAGGGTCAGGCGTTCATCAACGGCGTTGATATACTTGAAGATCCGATAAAGGCGAAGAGCTTCATCGGCTATCTGCCGGAGCAGCCCCCGCTGTACTTTGACATGACGGTGGACGAGTACCTCAGCTTTGTTTACGGGCTCAAAAAATGCAAGCTCCCGAAGAAGTCGCACCTCAACGAGATATGCGAGATAGTCAAGCTCACGGACGTGCGCAAACGCCTGATAAAGAACCTTTCCAAGGGCTATAAGCAGCGCGTGGGCTTTGCGCAGGCGCTTGTCGGCAACCCGAAAGTGCTTATCCTCGACGAGCCGACGGTCGGACTCGACCCGAAGCAGATAATCGAGATACGCACGCTTATAAAGCGCCTCGGGAAGAACCACACCGTGATTCTTTCGTCCCATATCCTGCCGGAAGTGCAGGCTGTATGCGACAAGATCGTCGTCATAAACAAGGGCTGCATCGTAGCCAACGGCAATGCCGACACCCTCGCGAGAAATCTCTCCTCCGACCACAAGCTGATAATGCACATAGAGGGCAGCAGCGACGAGATAAAGAAGCTGCTCACGTCCATAAGCGACATCGAGCGCGTGTTCGTCGGCAGACAGGTGGACGAGCGCGTCTGGGAGTACCACATCGAAGCAAAGGAGAACTCCGACGTCCGCCGCGATATCTTCAAGAAGCTCGCCGCGCGGGGCTATCCCATTCTTATGATGAAATCCAACGAGCTCTCGCTCGAGGAGATATTCCTGAAACTCACAACGGGCGACGAATACGGCGGCGCGGAAAAGCTCGAGGACAAGCTCGACGCGCTTGGAAAGGCAGGTGAGAACAAATGACGGCAATTCTGAAACGCGAGTTTTCCGCGTATTTCAAATCCCCTATCGGCTACGTTTTCATAGCCGTGTCGTTCCTGTTCTCCGGGGCGTTCTTCTGGCTTTTCGCTCTGAGTGTCGGAAGCACCGATATCTCTTATGTGTTCCTCGGAATGTTCTATGTATATATGATATTCGTTCCTGTCCTTACGATGCGCCTCATGGCGGACGAGAACAAGCTCAGGACAGATCAGCTCCTTCTGACGGCTCCGCTGGGGCTTATGCGGCTGGTCATGGGAAAATTCCTCTCGGCATACGTCGTGTTCCTCATCGGTGACCTCGTAATGCTGCTCTACGGCGTGGTGCTCAGCTTTGTGGCGACGGTCAACTGGATACTGATATTCGGCAACTTCGTGGCGCTCGCGCTTATCGGCGCGGTGTTCGTTTCCGCGGGACTGTTCGTTTCCAGCCTCACCGAGAGCCAGATGGTAGCGGCGATAGGCTCGATAGCCGTCAATGTCGCCCTCGCGCTCATAAACATAATAGCGTCCGTTATCCCCGTAAAGCTCATTTCCGATATCCTGAAGACGCTCTCCGTGTTCGACAGATACAATGAGTTCACCACCGGCATTTTCAGCCTCAACGGCGTCATCTTCTTCCTCAGCATGGCCTTCATCTTCCTCTTCCTCACCGTCCGTGTTTTGGAACGCCGCCGCTGGGCGTGATCTTGGGGGAAAGAGGGAGAGTGTGAGGAAGGGAACCCCCTTTCTGCCCCCAACCGTAAATAATCTCAGCAGGAGTATAGATATATGTCTGAAAATGAAGATATCAAAATAGAAGAGACAACAGAAAACACAGCCGATACTGCGGAGGAAAAGTCCGCCGAGGCTCCGAAGCCCGAAAAGCCCAAAAAGACAGGCAAAAACCCGTTCCGGAGCAGAAAGTTCAAGTACGGCTCGCTTTCCGTGATTTTCACGATAATATGTATCGCTGTGGTCGTGCTCATAAACGTCATACTCAACCTCGTGCTCGACCGTTTCAGCGTCGAGGCCGACCTCACCGCGAACAAGGTGTTCACCCTCTCCGATGAGTCCGAGACCTATATCCGCGGCATAAAAGACGATATGATGATATACGTCACCGCCGATAAGGACAGTATGAAGGGCTCGGGCGAAACGCTGTATGAACAGGTCGTTGAGTTCCTCGACAAAATGGAGGCTCTCAACTCCCGCGTCAGCGTGAAATACGTCAACCTGCTCACCGACCCGGATTTCTCCAAGAGCTTCACCGAATCCGTTTCAAATTATCAGGTGATAGTTAAAAACGGCAGCACCGGCAGATACCGCATACTCACGATCAGCGATTTCATGCGCTTCACACTCAATGACGGCAGCACATACTCATACAATGAGGCAATGATGTACGTCAACTACGGCGGCTATTCCGTGACCGACTATACATCGAACGCCGAGGAACAGCTCGTTTCCGCGATGATGTTCGTGTCGCAGGAAGACCCCACGGTCGTGACGTTCCTCACAGGCTACAACGAGTCCGATTATTCGGCTCTCGAGAAGATACTCACCGATAACGCCTACGTTACGCAGACCGCCGAGATAGACAAGATACAGGCAGTCCCCGAGGACACCGATATACTCGTTATCTGCGGTCCCCGCGACGATTACAGCCTCGACGCAGTCACAAAGGTCGATACATGGCTCTCCAACGGCGGAAACTACGGAAAGAACATGATCTATATCGCCACTCCCGACGCCGTTGAGACTCCGAACCTCGACGAGTACCTCGCGGAATGGGGACTTGAAGTGGAAAAGGGCTATATACTACAGGAGGACACAAGCTACGCGTACTACACGGGAATGAGCCTCGCGGTGATGCAGGACCTCAAGCTGAATGAGGATTCCGCGTACTACAAGGCTATGAAGATAGCCGCGGGCTCGTCCTTCGTCGGATACTATGTCCGCCCCGTCACAAAGCTGTGGGACGAGAAGAGCAATATGGCAAATACTGTAGTCGCAAGCGCATACGGCGACAAGTGCCGCATATTCCCGTTCACCGCGGACGAGAGCTGGGACCCCTCGCAGGAGGAGCAGAAGGCTTACGACGTTATCGTCGAGGCCTCGAAGGTACGCTTCGACGGCTCTACGCCGATATACAGCAAGGTCATAGTCTGCGGAAGCGACCTGCTCTTCAACAAGAATTTCACGACCGCCTCAAACTACAGCAACGGTGAAGTGGCTCTGTCGCTGTTCGACGCGAACACGGAGAAGAACGACACGTCCATAAAGATAGTAGAGAAATCGTTCAAGGCAGAGACATATCAGCTCGACAAGACCGCACAGATAACAATAGGCATCATATTCGCGGTCGCGATACCGATAATCATAATCATCGTCGGCATAATCGTCTGGGCAAAGCGCCGCCGCCTGTAAGCAAAAACGGAGATAAGCTATGAGCAAGAACAAACAGATACTGATATGGTCGCTGGTGGCGGTAGCGGTACTCGGCGCCGTGACGGCGGTGCTGCTGCTTACGGCACCTCCGAAGGACAGCGGGACCGCGGACGGCACCGAAAGTTCGGTGACCGGGAACGACCTTGAGGACAGCAGCCTGCGGCTTTCCGACCGCACAAGGAACGACATAGCCTCGGTAAGCGTGACCAATTCCGAGGACTCCTATACACTGACTCCGACCGCGGACAAGGACGACAATGGCTATTTCCTGTGGACGATAGCCGATCTCGCGTCCGCGCCGCTCGACTCTTCCGCACTCGGCAGCGCGGCGGAAGCCGCCGGTTACTTCGAGGCGAAGGAATTCGTCGAGGACGTCACCGACAGCTCAATGCTCGCGAAGTACGGGCTTGACGCTCCCCGCGCCACCGTGGACGCGAAATTCACCGACGGGAGCGGGTTCTCGTTCAGGCTGGGTGACGATGTGCCGAGCTCTTCGGGCTCGCTTTATATGACAGCCGACGGGAAGAACGTCTACACCTGCTCGAAGTCATATTACAGCACGTTCTTCGGCAACAGATACAGCTTCGTGCAGCTTAACGCCATTCCGGACTATGAGCAGGCCTCCGAGCAGATACTCAATATGACGATCGAGCGCACGGACTTCGAGAAGCCCCTCTCCATAGAGGTCATCGAACCGGGCGACGACGACGCTATACAGGTCTACACCTACCGCCTCACAAGCCCCTATTACGCTTATATGGACCTCACCAACGCACCTACGTTCCTGTACAGCCTTTTCGGGCTGAAAGCCGCAAAGTGCGAGGCTGTGGGGCTTACCGATGAGCTGCGCGCGGCAGCCGGCATAGACAAGCCCGTATGCACCGTCGATATAAAGACGAATATGCGGGACTACTCGCTTGTTATCGGAGCTCCGATATACACGAAGCAGACCGCCGAGGACGGCACCGAGACCTCGAAGATCACGGGCTTCTACGGAGTTTCGGGGGACTACCCGGACATACTGTACAGCTTCACGGCGAGCGACCTTGAAGTGCTGACGATAAAGCCGGAGACGCTTATTTCCAGACTGTTCCTTATGCCGTACATCTACTCGCTGAGCTCGGTGCGCTACACCGAACCGTCGGGCAGGGACATCACCCTCGGCATCGAGACTATAAAGGCGACCGAGGAGGGAGCCGAGGACGTGCATAATTACACCCTCAACGGCGAGCCCACAGCCGAGGAGCCGCTCAAGAACCTTTACCAGTTCATGATATCTGCGGCGGGCGAGGAGCTCTACTTCGACGAGGACCGCGGCGAGCAGCTCGCGGAGATAACCTACACCTACAACGACCCGACGGCGGGCATGGACGGAAAGGACATCGTGACATTCTACAGCTCGAACACCGACCGCAAGGTGATAATCGCGCTGAACGGCTCGAACCTGTTCAAGACCCGTCAGATGTACGCGACGCAGCTCATCGCGAATGTCGACAACTATCTGAACGGCAGGGAGATCGTTGAGACTTACTGATCCCCGGATATTTAAAAGAAAAAATTTTCAAAAAAGTATTGACAAGCGAACAGCTTTGTGATAATATTACATTAAACCGTTGATGCGGAGATAAAGGCGAAGCATGACTCAACAGAGAGCCCGGGCAGGTGAGAGCCGGGTGTGATACAGTTCGTCAAATGGCCCGCAGAGGGCGCAGTCGGAAGAAAGGCGGAAGCCTCCGGGTAAACTGCGACGCTATGATATGCGTGAATTATCGGGGATATGCTTGTATCCCGCAAAGGGCGCGGTCTATCGTACCGCGAATCAAGGTGGCACCGCGAGTGTAACGCTCGTCCTTGACTTTTGTTAAAGTCGGGGACGGGCTTTTTGTTTAAAGCTTACCGTCACGACACAAGCACACCGACAAATACGGAAAGGCGGTAAATACCATGTACAACTTCTATCCCGACATCGGGACGGCGCAGGCTTATAAGGCCGAGGGAAAATACGACGTGCTCCCCGTGAGCTGCGGGATCCTCTCGGATATGTTCACCCCCCTGCGCGTGCTCTCGATACTCAAAAATGTCTCGAACCACTGCTATATGCTCGAGTCCGCATCCGCGAACGCCGAGTGGGGACGCTACACATTCCTTGGCTTCGAGCCGAAGTCCGGCATCACCTGTGTTGACGGGGAAATGAAAGTCGGCGAGCTGAAATTTCACACCGACGACCCCGCAAAGGTGCTGCGCGACCTCCTCGGTCAGTACCGCAGCCCCAAGCTCGACGGTCTGCCGCCGTTCACGGGAGGGCTCGTGGGATACTTCTCGTTCGATTTTCTCAATTACGCCGAGCCGTCCATAAAGACGGACACCGACGACAGCGAGCACTTCAAGGACGTCGATCTGATGCTGTTTGACAAGGTGATAGCGTTCGACAATGTGCTGCACAAGATAATCCTCATCGTGAACATCAAGCTGAGCGAGGATATCACGACGGAATACAACCGCGCGAAACGCGAGATCACCGACATGATAAGCCTGATACAGAACGGCGAGCGAAAGCGCGAGCCCTCCGGCAGGCTGACCGGCGAGATAACCCCGCTGTTCGGCAAAGAAGAATACTGCGCAATGGTCGAAAAGGCAAAGCACTATATAAAGGAGGGCGACATCTTCCAGATAGTGCTGTCGAACAGGCTCTCGGCGCCGTTCGAGGGCAGCCTGCTCGGGACGTACCGCATACTGCGCACGATAAACCCCTCGCCGTATATGTTCTACTTCTCCGGCACCGACGTCGAGGTAGCGGGAGCCTCGCCGGAAACGCTGGTGAAGCTCGAAAACGGCGTTCTGCACACCTTCCCGCTGGCGGGCACCCGTCCGAGGGGAAAGACTCCCGAGGAGGACGCGGCTCTCGAAAAGGAGCTGCTTGCCGACGAAAAGGAGCTTGCCGAGCACAATATGCTGGTAGACCTCGGGCGCAACGACCTCGGCAGGATAAGCCGCTTCGGGACGGTTGAGGTCGAGAGGCTGCGTTCGATTGAGCGCTTCTCCCATGTAATGCACATCGGCTCGACGGTACGCGGCCTGATACGCGAGGACAAGGACGCGATAGACGCAGTGAATGCCGTACTTCCCGCGGGGACGCTCTCCGGAGCCCCGAAGATACGCGCCTGCCGGCTGATAAACGAACTGGAGAACAACAAGCGCGGCATCTACGGCGGCGCGATAGGCTACGCGGCGTTCAACGGCGACCTCGACACCTGCATAGCGATAAGGATAGCCTATAAGAAGAACGGAAAGGTGTTCGTAAGGAGCGGCGCGGGCATAGTCGCGGACTCCGTTCCCGAGAACGAGTATAATGAGTGCATCAACAAGGCAAAGGCGGTCATGAACGCGCTGGAAAGGGCGGGTGAGCTTGACGGATGATACTGCTGATAGACAATTACGACAGCTTTTCGTACAATCTGTATCAGTATATCGGCGAGATAGAGCCGGACATAAAGGTGATACGAAACGACGAAATGACGGTCGAAGAAATAGCGGCACTTGCCCCCTCCCGCATGATCATCTCTCCCGGACCCGGCAGACCCGAGGCCGCGGGCTGCATAATCGAAGCTGCGCGCACGGTGGGTAAAACTGTCCCGACTCTCGGGGTGTGCCTCGGGCACCAGGCGATATGCGCGGCGTTCGGCGCGAGGATAACCTACGCGAAACGCCTTATGCACGGCAAGCAGTCCGAAGTCACATTCGACCGGAGCTGCCCGCTCTTTGCGGGACTGCCGGAAAAAGCGCCTGTGGCGCGTTATCATTCGCTTGCGGCAGATGAGAGCACCATGCCGGACTGCCTGAAAGTCACCGCCCGCACCGACGACGGCGAGATAATGGCAGTCGCGCATACCGAGTACCCCATCTTCGGCGTGCAGTTCCACCCCGAGTCCATTATGACCCCCGACGGAAAGCAAATGCTCAGGAATTTTATCGGGAAGTAAGCCGCTTGCGCTTGAGTGGTCGCTGGCGCTCGAGTGGTCGCTTCGCTTGAGTGGTCGCTGACGCTCGAGTGCCTCCGGCGGCCAGCCCTTTTAAAAAAGGGCCGGCTCCTAAAACAAATCGCTTCGCCTTGCAGATTCGTTAATGACTACTCCTTTTACAGACGACTGCAAAGCACAGACTAACATACAGGAGGATAAATACCATGATAAAGGAAGCAATAGTAAAGATAGTAATGAAACAGGACCTCACCTACGATGAGGCATACGCAGTAATGAACGAGATAATGAGCGGCGAGACCACGCCCACACAGAATGCCGCGTTCCTCTCCGCGCTTTCGACAAAAAGCGCCAAAGCGGAAACAATAGACGAGATATCCGGCTGCGCCGCGGCAATGAGAGACCATGCCACCAAAGTCGAACATGATTTCGACGTGCTCGAGATCGTCGGCACGGGCGGCGATAACGCAGGCAGCTTCAATATCTCGACGACCTCGGCTATGGTCATAGCCGCTGCGGGCGTAAAAGTCGCAAAGCACGGCAACCGCGCCGCGTCCTCGCTCTGCGGAGCCGCCGACTGCCTCGAAGCCCTCGGCGTGAATATCGACCTCTCGCCCGACAAATGCCGTGACCTGCTCGACAGAGCCGGTATATGCTTCTTCTTCGCGCAGAAGTACCACACCTCGATGAAGTACGTCGGAGCGATAAGAAAAGAGCTGGGGTTCAGAACGGTGTTCAATATCTTAGGGCCGCTCACCAACCCCGCAAGCCCGCAGTTCATCGTGCTCGGCGTGTATGACGAGTACCTCGTCGAGCCCATAGCACAGGTGCTCACTACACTCGGTATGAAGCGCGGCATGGTGGTCTACGGCACCGACAAGCTCGATGAGATCTCCGCAAGCGCTCCCACAAAGGTCTGCGAGTTCCGCGACGGCTGGTACAAGACGTATACGATAACGCCCGAGCAGTTCGGGCTTACCCGCTGCGACAAGTCCGAGCTGGTCGGCGGAGCTCCTGCCGAGAACGCGAAGCTCACACGCGCGGTGCTCGATGGCAGGGACAAGGGCGGCAAGCGCACCGCGGTGCTTATGAACGCGGGCGCGGCAATATATGTCGGCGGCGCAGCGGAGACCTTCGACGACGGTGTGAAGAAAGCCGCGGAGCTGATAGACAGCGGCGCGGCTCTGGAAGTGCTTGAAAAGTTTGTAAAGATATCGAACGAATAATATGGAAAATATACTTGAAAAGATAGCGGAAAGCACGGCACGCCGCGTTGAGAAAGCGAAGCTGTCGGTCTCCGCGGAGGAAATAAAGGCGCGGGCTCTGGCGCTGCCGAAGCGCGGATTTGAATTTGAAAAGGCTCTGAAAAAGGACGATATCGCCTTCATCTGCGAATGCAAGAAGGCTTCCCCCTCAAAGGGCGTGATAGCCGAGGATTTCCCGTACATTGAGATAGCGCGGGAATATGAGGCGGCGGGAGCGGACTGCATAAGCGTGCTGACCGAGCCGGAGTTCTTCCTCGGCAGCACGGAGTATCTGAAAGAGATAACGGCGGCGGTGAGAACGCCCTGCATACGCAAGGATTTTACCGTGGACAGCTACATGATATATGAGGCGAGGACGCTCGGAGCGTCGGCGGTGCTGCTGATATGCTCGCTGCTCGACCCGGACAGGCTCGCGGAGTACATCGGGATATGTGATGAGCTGGGTCTGTCGGCTCTGGTCGAGACACACGATGCCGGAGAAGTGAAAATGGCTCTTGATGCCGGCGCACGGGTGATCGGAGTGAACAACCGCAATCTGAAGGATTTTTCGGTGAGCACGGACAATTCCGTGAAGCTCCGCGAGCTTGTGCCGGACAGCGCGGTATTCGTCGCGGAGAGCGGGATAAAGACCTCCGCCGATATAGCTCGGCTGCGCGAAGCGGGCGTTGACGCGGTGCTGGTGGGCGAAGCTCTCATGAGAGCCCCGGACAAGAAAGCAGCCCTCGCGGCTCTGAAAGGAAAGACGATATGACAAAGATAAAGATATGCGGTATCATGCGCGACTGTGACTGCGACTTCCTGAACGAAGCTCTGCCGGATCACGCGGGCTTCATCTTCGTTGAGGGCAGACGGCGCTGCATAAGCCCCGAGACCGCGGCGAGGTTCAGGGAAAAGCTCGACAGGCGCATAAAGACCGTGGGAGTGTTCCTTGACGACGACATCGACAGGATAGTGAAGATCGCCGGCATGGGTATCATCGACATGGTGCAGCTCCACGGCAGAGAGACCGGCGAGTACATCGCCGAGATCAAGGAACGCACGGGGCTGCCGGTGATGAAGGCGTTCACGGTGCGCGGCATAATCGACGTGAACACGGCTCTCCACTCCACGGCGGATATGCTGCTCATGGACAACGGAGCGGGCACAGGCGAGATGTTCGACCACGAGCTTATCGAGGAGGCCGACAGACTTTTCTTTCTGGCGGGCGGGCTCGACCCGGACAACGTTGGAGCGGCGGTGGAGCGCTACTGCCCCTACGGCGTGGACGTGAGCACGGGCGTCGAGACTGACGGACAGAAGGATCGTGACAAGATAATGCGTTTTATTGAGGCAGTCAGGAAAGCCGATACATTTTGAAAGGGGATAACGAAAAATGAGCAAGGGAAGATTCGGGATACACGGGGGACAGTATATCCCCGAAACTCTGATGAACGCGGTCATCGAGCTTGAAGAGGCGTATAATAAATACAAGGACGACCCGCAGTTCAACGCGGAGCTTACCGCGCTGTTCAACGACTACGCGGGCAGACCGTCGAGACTTTACTACGCGGAGAAGCTGACAAAGGCTCTCGGCGGCGCGAAGATATACTTAAAGCGCGAAGACCTGAACCACACCGGCGCGCACAAGATAAACAACGTGCTCGGGCAGGCTCTTCTCGCAAAGAAAATGGGCAAGACCCGTCTGATAGCGGAAACGGGCGCGGGTCAGCACGGCGTCGCTACCGCAACCGCCGCGGCTCTCATGGGCATGGAGTGCGTGGTATTCATGGGCGAGGAGGACACCAAGCGTCAGGCTCTGAACGTCTACCGCATGAAGCTCCTCGGCGCGGACGTCATCGCGGTAAAGGACGGCACAGCCACGCTCAAGGACGCTGTTTCGGCGACCTTCCGGGAGTGGACGAGCCGCATAGCCGACACTCACTACTGCCTCGGCTCGGTAATGGGGCCTCACCCGTTCCCGACGATAGTGCGCGATTTCCAGGCGGTGATCTCGAAGGAGATAAAGCAGCAGATGCTCGAAAAGGAGGGCAGGCTCCCCGACGCGGTAATGGCGTGTGTGGGCGGAGGCTCCAACGCGATAGGCTCGTTCTATCACTTTATTGAGGACAGGTCCGTGCGTCTTATAGGCTGCGAGGCTGCGGGACGCGGGATAGATACATTTGAGACAGCGGCGACTATCAACACCGGCAGACTCGGGATATTCCACGGCATGAAGTCGTACTTCTGCCAGGACGAGTACGGACAAATAGCCCCGGTATATTCAATATCGGCGGGTCTCGATTACCCGGGCATAGGCCCCGAGCACGCTTACCTGCACGACAGCGGCAGGGCGGAGTATGTGGCTGTGACGGACGACGAGGCTGTGAACGCTTTTGAGTATCTCGCAAAAACCGAGGGCATAATCCCCGCGATAGAGTCCGCGCACGCCGTTGCTCACGCAATGAAGATAGCTCCGGAAATGGATAAGGATAAAATAATAGTCATCACGATATCGGGACGCGGCGACAAGGACTGCGCCGCCATAGCAAGATACAGAGGGGAGAATATCTATGAGTAATATAAGGAAAGCCTTTGAGAACGGCAAGGCGTTTATCCCGTTCATAACCTGCGGCGACCCCGATCTTGAAACAACGGGAAAGATAGTGCGTGAAATGGTGAAGAACGGCGCGAGCCTGATAGAGCTCGGCATACCGTTCTCCGACCCCACCGCCGAGGGTCCCGTCATTCAGGACGCGAACATCCGCGCTCTCTCCGCCGGCACTACCACGGACAAGGTGTTTGAGCTGGTAAAGGAACTTCGCAAAGATATCACGATACCGCTGGTATTTATGACCTACGCGAACGTGGTATTCTCCTACGGCACCGAGAAATTCCTCGACAACTGCGTAAGCGCAGGTATCGACGGCATTATCCTCCCGGACGTGCCGTTTGAGGAAAAGGCGGACTTCGCACCCGCCTGCAAGGCTCACGGAATTGATCTGATATCCATGATAGCTCCCACCTCCGAGCAGCGCATAGAGATGATAGCAAAGGAAGCCGAGGGCTTTGTGTACATAGTGTCCAGCCTCGGAGTCACCGGCATACGCAGCGAGATAAAGACCGATATCGCGTCTATCACCGCCGCCGTAAGAAAGTACACCGATACCCCCTGCGCCATCGGCTTCGGTATCTCCACCCCCGAGCAGGCAGCGAAAATGGCATCGCTCTCCGACGGCGCTATCGTCGGCTCCGCTATCGTAAAACAGATAGCAAAGCACGGCAAAGACGCCGCCCCCATCATCGGCGAATACATCAGAAGTATGGTCGCCGCGCTCAAGTAGTCGCTTGCGCTCGAGCTGGGGGGGGGGGGGGGGAGGGGGCGGGGGGGAGAGGGGCACCAACGGAAGAGCCCACA
>CAMVBT010000008.1 GCA_947165805.1 uncultured Clostridia bacterium | reverse complement strand
CGATCTCGTACAGATATTTTCCCTTGATCATAGCTCTTGACCTATCCAGCTTCGAGACATCGGTCTTTTCGCCGTTCCCGAAAGCCGAGTCTACCGCTTTTACGACGTGGCTCTCGACCTTGTCCCTGATGAGGCTGTCATAGATGCCCTCGGATATCGGTGCCGAGAACGTGGCCGCCGCAACAGCCGCTATAATGATCGCCGCCGCGCTTATCAGGACTCCGACAGCGCCCTTTGTTGCTCCGCGGTATATGTGTACCGCGAACACGGCGAGAGTTATGATGTCAAGAAACCAGAAAAACTCATTTCCCATAGCTTCTCCTTACTTTTTGTCTTTTTCTTTTGTTTCTTTGTCTTTTGCGGTTTTATCTCCGGTATCGCCGTCGCCGGAGTCGGACTTTTTCGCTGAGGGCAGTTCGAGCTTGTCGATGCTCTGATATCCCAGCAGATAAACGCTGTCGTCTATCTTTATGAACCGCGAGTAGCCCTCGTTCTCAACGGGAATGTCGGTGATATCTGTCAGCGACCTGTCGCCGACGCGCAGCTTCGTGCCGTCGAGGATATAGATGCCGTCCGCGTCCGCGAGGATATCGACGGTGTTGTTTTTCACGTTCGCGATGCCGGTCTCTTCGGCGTTCCCGTCGAGTACGGCGACAGTGTGGCGGCTCGATGAGATGTCGTCAAAGTATACGGCTGTGTAGTCCGACGATATAGTCAGGTCGCGCAGCACTCCGGAGAACGGGTAGCTCCCGTTGAGGGTGCCGTCCGAGCATTTCAGCGACAGTACGGTGTTGTCGCATACCGCAATGACCTTGTCCGTGTCGGCGTACAGTCCGCAGGGCATACTGTTGTTCCTGAACGTGTAGCGCCAGATATTGCCGTCGTTCTCCTTTATGGAGAATTTGTAGATATTGGTTATCAGATCGCCGTTCAGTGAACTTATGGTGGACACAGCGATATGCTCGCCGTCGCCGGGGAAAGCCACCTGTATGACGTTCTCGTCCGCGAACTTGCGCGTGTACTTCCAGTTGCCGCCGTCGTCGTAGATGTAGAGGATATTGGAATATCTGTCCGAGCGGGTCACGACCGCTGTGAGATTGTCCTCGCCCACGCACGCCAACATTATCTTGTCATCGACGGCCTTCTTGTACATCAGGCTTGTGCGGCTGTACAGCGAGAAGTTGAAGCCCGCCTTGTCGTAGAGCAGCATACGTTTTTCGCTTGTGGCGAGCTCGGGGTTGCTGTAGCCGTGCTTGAGCGCGTACACCTGCGCTCCGTCGCTGCCGTAGGAGTACAGGTATGTGTCCGTGAGAAGCGAGAAGCCATCACCGGCGCGCTGCAGCGAGTAGCGGGCGCTTCCGGGCAGCTCTATGGGGAAGCCCGCGTCATACGAGGTCTTTGTCTCGACCTTTGAAGCGATGCCTCTCAGCGGCTCGAATATCTTGTCGGCGTTTATCCACACTACCGCGAACGCGATCACCAGCACAAGTATTATTATCAGCCGCACCAGATATTTGCTGCGTTTTTTCTTTTTCCTGTATTTTGTGAGATCGGTGGCGTTATTTTTCCTGCCCGCGGTCATGGCTTCTTTTATCTCTCTGGCCTCGGCGGCTTCCTTGACGCGCTGTTCCTCACTTTCAAGTATTTTCATGTTCCTTTGTTTCCCTTTCGGTATAAAAGACTTTGTTCAGGTACAGTCCGTGGGGCGGTATGGTTATCCCCGCGATATCTCTCTGTCCGGTCTCGAGGGAGCGCAGTATGTCGTCCTCGGTGCGTTTGCCCTCGTTTATATATATGAGCGTCCCGACGATTATCCGCACCATATTGTGAAGAAATCCGTCCCCGCTCACCGTGAAGCTCACGGTATCGCCGCTCCTCGCGACCCTCATATCCCATACAGTGCGCACGGTGGTCGCGAGATGTTCCTTTGCTTCCGCCTTGCAGAACGCCGCGAAATCGTGCGTCCCGACAAACAGCTGCGCAGCCTTCCCGAGCCGCTTTTCGTCGAGCTTATACGGGTAGAAGAGCGCCAGCTTATATCCGAACGGATCCTTCTGCGGCGCGTTGTTGACGAGGTAGACATACTCCTTGCCCTTTGCGGAGAACCGCGCGTGGAAATCCTCCGGCGCCTCCTCGCAGGACAGCACCGCGATATCGTCGGGCAGCATGGCGTTCATAGCTCTCATCAGTCCGTGGCAGGGAACAGCCGACTGTGTCGTGAAGCTGAAACAGAACTCTCTCGCGTGCACGCCCGCGTCGGTGCGCGAGCAGCCATGCACCGTGACCTTGCTGTCCGTTATCCTGCCGATACATTCCTCGATGATCTGCTGCACGGTTATGTTATTATTCTGTCTCTGCCACCCATGGTAGGCTGTGCCGTTGTAGGCGATACAGATCTTCAAATTTCTCATTTTTTATCTATTAGTTAACAGTGTACACTGTTAACTGTTAACTGTTTTCATCCAAAGACTATGTTGTTGATTATCACTATCCCGAGAACGCACAGCGTCAGACCGGTGCCGTAGAGGTCGAGGCGTGTCGCTTTGAGGACGCGCAGTTTAGTGCGTCCCTCGCCCCCGCGGTAGCAGCGGCATTCCATGGCAGTCGCGAGTTCGTTCGCCCGCTTGAACGCGCTGATGAACAGCGGTATCAGTATCGGCACCATGGCTCTCGCGCGCTTGATGAGCCCGCCCGTGTCGAGAGATGCTCCGCGCGCCTTCTGCGCCATCATTATCTTGTTGGTCTCCTCGATGAGCGTAGGAATGAACCTCAGCGCTATCGTCATCATCATGGCAAGCTCATGCACCGGGAATTTTACCTTTTTCAGCGGCTTCATAAGGCTCTCTATCGCGTCGGTCAGCACTATCGGCGAGGTCGTGTAGGTCAGCAGCGACATCGCGATTCTCAGGACCACGATGCGCAGCAGCATGAACGCCGACGTTATGATGCCCTTTTCGTAGATATTTATGACCCAGAAGCTGACGAGCGGCGCGTCCGTTCCTTTCACGAACAGCAGGTTCAGCACCGCCGTGAATATGATTATCGGCAGAACGGGCTTGAGGCTTTTCAGCATCAGCCTGAAGCTTATCCCCGACGCCGCGTATATCATCAGTATGAACGCGCAGCTTATCCCGAGTCCCCAGAAGTTCTGCGCCACGAACAGTATCACCACTATCAGTATCTCAAGTACGATCTTGAAGCGGCTGTCCATTCGGTGTATCACGGAATTGCCGGGAAAAAACTGCCCGATCGTTATATCATTAAGCATTTGTTTTCAGTATCTCCAGTATTCTTTCTTCTGCTCTGTCTATTGTGTAAATGTCGTCGCCGATATCCATGCCGCCGGCTTTCAGCAGGTGCGACAGCCTCGATATCTGCGGTATTCCGAGCCCTATCTGTTTAAGCTCCCTTGTCCGGCTGAACACCGTGTCGGTGTCCTCGTAGCAGAAAAGCCTGCCCCTGTTCATCACGAGTATCTTTTCCGCGTACTTCACAATGTCTTCCATAGAGTGCGATACAAGAAGTATCGTAGTCCCCGAGTTCCTGTGGTATTCGCTTATCTCGTCGAGCACCGTGTCTCTGCCTTTAGGGTCGAGACCCGCCGCGGGTTCGTCGAGTATCAGTATCTCCGGCTTCATCGCGATGACCCCTGCGAGCGCGGCTCTGCGCTTCTGACCGCCCGAAAGGTCGAACGGCGAGCGCTCGAGCAGCTCATCGTCAAGCCCCATAGCCGCCGCGGCTTCACGCACTCTCGCGTCTGTCTCCGCTTCCGACAGCCCCATATTCTTCGGTCCGAAGGCGATGTCCTTGTACACCGTGTCCTCAAAGAGCTGATATTCCGAGTATTGGAACACAAGTCCCGCCATGAACCTCACCGCGCGTATGTCTGTGTCCTTGTCCCAGATGTTCCTGCCGTTTATCAGTATCTCACCGGAGGTGGGCTTCAGCAGGCCGTTGAGGTGCTGTATCAGTGTGGATTTGCCGCTTCCGGTGTGTCCGATAACTCCGACGAACTGCCCCTTTTCTATGCTCACGCTCACGTCGTCAACGGCGGTAGCTTCAAACGGCGTACCGACGCTGTATTTGTAGGTGAGGTGCTTCACTTCGGCGGCGTATGAGCCTCCGGAGCCCGCACGGGTCTGCGCGTTCTTCGTTATTCCGGCTTTCGCGAGATGCGGCAGTTTCAGCAGCTCGTCCGCACATTCCTGCTCGGTAATCACATCGGCGGGAACACCGACACCGTGCTTCCGGAGCCTGTACATCAGCTCCGTGACCTGCGGCACGTCGAGGGAAACGGCTTTCAGCTCGTCCACCCGCGCGAAAATTTTCTTCGGCGTATCGTCCATGATGATAACGCCGTCGTCCATTACGACGACCCTGTCTGCCTGACAGGCTTCGTCCATGTAGTGTGTTATCAGTACGATCGTGACGCCCTGTTCGTTGAGCATCTTCACGGTCTCCATTACTTCGGCTCTGCCTTTTGGGTCGAGCATGGCGGTCGGCTCGTCGAGCACGATGCACTTCGGCTTCATCGCGAGCACTCCCGCGATAGCCACGCGCTGCTTCTGACCTCCGGAGAGCTGGTGCGGCGAGTGTTCGCGGTATTCGTACATATCCACGATGCGCAGTGCTCCGTTCACGCGCTTGCGTATCTCCTCGGTCGGTACACCGAGGTTCTCGAGCGCGAAAGCCACATCTTCCTCAACGACGGTAGCCACGAGCTGATTGTCGGGGTTCTGGAAAACCATTCCGACGGTCTGCCTGATATCGAACAGCTTGTTCTCGTCCGAAGCGTCCATGCCGTTGACCGTCACGGTGCCGCCTGTCGCGGTGAGTATGCCGTTCAGGTGCTTGGCGAGCGTCGATTTCCCGCAGCCGTTATGCCCGAGCACCGCGAGGAACTGCCCCTCCGGCACGGTAAGGTCGAGCCCTTTGAGCACCGGGTTCGTGCTTGTGACCTCTCCAGCGTCGTCGTACTCTTTATATTCAAATTGAAGGTTTTTTATCTCGATAATGTTCATTTCTTTTGTTCTTCTGTATGATATTTATGGTTTATTCAGAACAGCGCTATAGCAGTATTTGGAATGCCGCTTGCGCGGACATTCAGAACAGCGCTATCGCACTGTTCCCGCAGGGAATTGCCATACCCGTTCTTTCGACGGGCAGCCCTATCTCCTCGGCGCTCACGTCCGCGGTAAATCTCTGTCCGACCGTCATTTTCAGCAGATAAGCCATAACTGACGGCGAAAGCCCCGTGGTGTAGCTGTTGAGCAGCAGGAACAGCGGCTTGTCCGAAAGCACCTCGGTGCAGCGCTCCATGAGTTCGTATATGCAGTCCTCGAGCTTCCACAGTTCGCCGTTTGTGCCGCGCCCGTAGCTCGGCGGGTCGAGGATAATGCCGTCGTAGCGGTTCCCGCGGCGTATCTCGCGCCCGAGGAACTTCATCGCGTCGTCGGTTATCCACCGTATCGGCCTGTCCGCGAGCCCCGAGAGCCGCGCGTTCTCCTTGCCCCACTCGACCATGTTCTTCACGGCGTCGAGGTGGCAGACCTTAGCCCCCGCCTTTGCGCAGGCGAGCGTGGCTCCGCCGGTGTAGGCGAACAGGTTCAGCACGCTTATCTCTCTGCCTGCGCCGCGTATCAGCCTGTCGCAGAGCTCCCAGTTGACCGCCTGCTCGGGGAACAGCCCCGTGTGCTTGAAGCCTGTGGGCTTCACAAGGAACGTGAGCCCGCCGTAGCGAATGTTCCAGCTCTCGGGGAGCTTTCTGTTATATGACCAGCTCCCGCCGCCGCTCGACGAGCGGTTGTACACCGCGTCGGCGCTGTCCCATTCCGGGGCGGGGGAGGGGTTTTTCCATATCACCTGCGGGTCGGGGCGGATAAGGGTCACATCTCCCCATTTCTCCAGCCTGTCGCCGCCCGAGGTGTCTATAAGTCTGTAATCTTTCCAGTTTTCAGCAATGCGCATATATTATCCATTTTCTCCGGGCTTTGGTCTCGAATACGAGTGTATCACATATCGTACCGTTTCCAGCATCGAATCCTCCGGTATCGTGTTTATCTTGACAAAACGCGCCGAGCTCCCGCCCGATGACACGGCGGATACGAACCTCCTGCCCTCGGTCTCGAACAGCGTTACCGAGAGCGTCACCCGGGAGCTGTACATGGCGCTGTACCGCTCGAATATCATCACGGAGCAGCGTGCCTCGCTTCCCGTAAAAGCCGAGGACTCGACCATTTCTCCGGTCACGCTGCTGCCTGTTACCGCGTCGTATATCGCAGTTATCATTTCGTCGAAGTCGCCGTAGACTTCCCTTTGTATCTTTGCCATATCATCACCTGTACGAAAAAGCGTTTATGGTATCGCGTATAGTGTCGAGGAACGCCTTTTCACCGAACGTGTTTATCTTGAAGAAAAGAGCCTGACTGCCGCCGGAGGTTATGGCACTGATGAACACATGACCGCTGGTCTCGTAGAGCGTGAGGGAGAGGGAAACTCTGTTCTTCCCCCAATAGCTGTACCTCTCGAACACTCTGACCGAGCACCGCGAGTCGCGGTCGTAGAAGTCGGACGAGTCTTCAAGCGTCGCGCTCATGCTCCCGCCCATCACGGCGTTTGTCAGAGCGTTCAGTATCATGTCGAAGTTACCGTAAAGCTCCTGCTGTATCTTTGCCATTAAGCGAACTCCTTTTTCACCGTATCCGCGATCATGTTGGTGTATTTGTCAACGAGAGCCGCGTCCTTGCCCTCGATCATTACGCGCACAAGGGGCTCGGTGCCGCTCTCGCGCACAAGCACGCGTCCGTCCGCGCCGAGGGCTTCTTCGGCTTCCTTTATCGAGGCGAGTATGGCCTCGTTCTTATCCCACAGCCCTTTCTTGTCCGCGCTTATCTTCACGTTTACGAGGAGCTGCGGGTAATCCGCGAATTCCTCATTGTACGAGGACAGCGTTCTGTCGGAATGTGTCAGCAGCGATACAAGCTTCACCGCCGTGAGCTGTCCGTCGCCGGTCGTCGCGTGGTCGAGGAATATGATATGTCCCGACTGCTCGCCGCCGATGTTGTAGCCGCTTTTCAGCATCTCCTCAAGCACATATCTGTCTCCTACGGCGGTGCAGACGGTATTTATGCCGTGCTCCTTCATGTATGTATGGAACCCGAGGTTGCTCATGACCGTCACGACGGCGGTGTCCTTTTTCAGGATCCCGGCTTCCTTCATACCGGCGGAGATTATCGCTATCAGCCTGTCGCCGTCAACGATATGACCCTTCTCGTCCACAGCGAGGCATCTGTCCGCGTCGCCGTCGAACGCTATACCGAGGTCATACCCGCCCTCGACTACTCTTTCCGCGAGCCTGTCGATGTGCGTGGAGCCGCAGTTATCGTTGATGTTCGTGCCGTCGAACATAGCGTTCACGACCACGAAATCAAGGCAGTACAGCCGGTTGAAAAGCGCGTGCGCGGTCTTTGAGGCGCTTCCGTTCGCGCAGTCTATCATCACTTTAAGGCGCTCTTTCCGTTCTTTTCCGATATCGGCACATTCGGCGACGTGTCTGCAATACTTTTCCGCCGCGTCCTCGAGCACGGAGAGCCTTCCTACTTCTGTGCCGCTTTTCTGTGTCATTTTCTCCGGAGTGTCGAGTATGAGAGCTTCTATCTCGTTCTCGACCTCATCGGGCAGCTTGAATCCCGTTCCGGCGAACAGCTTTATGCCGTTGTACTCGACGGTGTTGTGCGAAGCGGATATCATCACGCCCGCGTCGGCGTTCTGCTCCTTAACGAGATACGCGACCGCAGGAGTCGGCACTATGCCGAGCCGGACGGCGTCGGCGCCCACGGACATGATGCCCGCGATAAGAGCCGCCTCGAGGATATCCGAGGAGATGCGTGTGTCCTTGCCTATGACGAGCTTTGCTCTTTCGCCGGCGGGCTTGTGCTTTGTGAGCACGATAGCCGCGGCTCTGCCGATGTTCATTGCGAGCTCACAGGTGAGTTCTGTTATCGCGACGCCTCTCGCGCCGTCGGTTCCGAATAATCTTCCCATATCAGTTATCCTCTCCAAGTTTTATTTGTTCGTAACCCGTCTGTCCCGAACCCGGAGCCTCCAAGCCGAGGTGCCTGTAAGCAAGAGCCGTCGCGGTACGTCCGCGCGGCGTTCTCGCTATGAAGCCGAGCTGCATGAGGAACGGCTCGCACACGTCCTCGAGCGTAACGGATTCCTCACCCAGCGCGGAAGCCAGAGTTTCAAGTCCGACGGGGCCTCCGTTGTATCCTTTGATTATCATGGTCAGCATACGTCTGTCGAGTCCGTCGAGACCGAGCTTGTCGATCTCGAGCCTGTCGAGGGCGATATCCGCCATTTCTTTTGTTATCCTGCCTGTTCCCATGACCTCCGCGAAGTCCCGGACGCGCTTGAGAAGCCTGTTTGCGATACGGGGGGTTCCTCTCGAGCGCTTGGCGAGCTCACGGGCTCCGTCCTTGTCGGTAGGTATCGAGAGTATGACGGACGAGCGCATTATGATATCGCAGAGCTGATCTTCTGTGTAGAGCTCCAGCCTTTGTATCACTCCGAAGCGGTCACGCAGCGGCCCGGTGAGCTGTCCTGCGCGTGTGGTCGCACCGACCAGTGTGAACTTCGGCAGGTCTATTCTTATCGACTGTGCAGCGGGACCCTTGCCGATGATGATATCGAGGACGTTGTCTTCCATTGCGGGGTAGAGAATTTCCTCGACCTGTCTTGACATACGGTGTATCTCGTCGATGAACAGCACGTCGCCGTCTTTCAGGTTCGTGAGTATCGAGGCGAGGTCTCCGGGCTTTTCTATTGCGGGTCCCGAGGTAATGCTTATCCCGACGCCCATTTCGTTGGCGATTATGCGTGCGAGCGTAGTTTTTCCGAGACCGGGAGGCCCGTAAAGCAGAACGTGGTCGAGGCTTTCGCCGCGAGCCTTTGCCGCCTCGATGAACACGGACATATTTTCCTTGACCTTATCCTGTCCGATGTATTCGTTCAGTCTTTTGGGTCTCAGGCTGAACTCGATATCCGTATCCTCCGGCATAAGCTCAGGCTCGGTTATCCGCTGTCTTGATATTTCGCTGTCTTTGTTTGTTTCTATCATTTCTCTTACTTTCCCGTTAATAATTGATAATTGATAATTGACAATTGTGGTGCGGCTTCGCCGCTTTTTTTAACTGACAATTGACAATTGATAATTGTGGTGCGGCTACGCCGCTTTTTTTAATTGTCAATTATTTAATGCTGCTTATTTTTTTCAGGGCTTCTTTGACGAGCTCGGAGACGGGGAGGGAGGGGTCGAGCCCGGAGAGCGCCTTCTGTGCCTGCGAGCCGGTGAAGCCCAGAGCCGTCAGCGCGGTCATAGCCTCGGCGGCGCTGCCGGTCACGGGGACAGCGGGCTTTGAAAGCTCGGCGTAGGTATCCGAGCTTATCTCGCCTATGCGGTCTGTCATTTTGTCTTTAAGCTCCAGAATTATGCGGTCGGCGGTCTTTTTGCTTATCCCGGGACCGCTTGTGGGCAGCTCGCCGTGGCCCTGCGGAGCGCAGAGCGCGAATCTCGGCGGCGACATTCCCGACAGTATCGCCAGCGCGGCTTTGGGACCCACGCCGTTGACGGAGAGCAGCAGCTTGCAGCAGTTGAGCTCCGCCGCCTCACCGACCCCGAACAGTTCGACAGCGTCCTCGCGCACGTTCATGTAGGTGAGCAGGAATACTTCTTCTCCGACTTTGAGCGGCGAAAGCGTGTATGAGGTGGTACGGCAGGCGAACCCCACTCCTGAGCACTCCACCACCGCGAGGTCGTTTGTTTTATGTGTGAGCTTTCCGCGTAAGCTGTATATCATGGCTTTTTTTCCTTTTCCTGTTATTTTATGCGTTTATCGTGATTTTTGACAACACGGCTTTTATCTGTACTTGTTCAGCTGCGAATTGTAGGTGTGAGCGTGGCACACCGCGATAGCGAGCGCGTCTGCGGTATCGTCGGGTTTTGGTATCTCGGGGAGCTTCAATATGTTCTTCGTGAGCTCCTGCACCTGCTTCTTGACCGCCTTGCCGTAGCCGGTTATCGAGTTCTTGACCTGTAGCGGCGTGTACTCGAATATCTCAATGTTCCTCTGCCTTGCCGCGAGGAGAACGATGCCGCGGGCTTCTGCGACCGCGATAGCCGTTTTCTGGTTCGTGGTGAAGTAGAGCTTTTCTATCGCCATGAACTCCGGCTTGTACTGATCGAATATCTGACAGGTATCGTTGTATATCTCCATGAGCCGTGTATTGAACTCGGTCTCCGCGTCGGTGGTTATGGCGCCGTAGCTTACGACATCGAACTTCGGTCTGTCGTAGTCGAGCACCCCGAATCCCACGATAGCGTAGCCCGGGTCAATGCCGATTATCCGCATAATATCACGCTTTCCGGGTCTTTTTCAGCCCTTTTGAAAGTATATACCATAATATTATAGCACACTTTACCAATAAATGCAAGACTTTTTGTTAAAATCTACTCAAAACAGTATTTTATGTGCAAAAGCAAGCAATTGTATGCAATTGTATGCAAATGGAACTGATAATGATAATGATAATGATAGTGATAATGATAATGATAGTGATAATGATAATGAGAGTGATAATGAGAGTGATAATGAGAGTGATAATGAGAGTGATAGTGATAATGATAGTGATAATGATATAATGATAATGATAATGTAAGTGTTAGTGATAGTGTAGTTGTTGTTGTAACTGTACGCGAAGCGAAAACAACAACGACGAATTTTCCGACACGAAAAAAATGTCCCGAATTTTGACTTGTAATTTTCGGAAAAATGTGATATAATATTCGGGTATGTTTTCGGAAAAGGGTGGAGAAGCGCAGAAACTGTCCCGCTTCGTCACGATTTAAATAAGCGGCGCAGCCGCACCACAATTATCAATTATCAATTATCAATTGTCAATTAAAAAAAGTGGGGTTAGAAATGGCAAAGAAGAATTACGACGACAACAGCCTGAAATCGCTGAAAGGGCCGGATCAGGTGAGGAAGCGTCCGGCGGTAATATTCGGGTCGGACGGAATAGAGGGCTGCCGGCACTCGGTATTTGAGATACTCTCGAACTCGATAGACGAAGCGCGCGAGGGCTTCGGAAAGAGGATAGTGATAACGCGCTACGCGGATATGTCGCTGGAGGTTGCCGACGAGGGGCGCGGCATACCGATAGACTTCAACAGGAACGAGGACAAGTACAACTGGGAGCTGGCATTCTGCACGCTTTACGCGGGCGGCAAGTATGAGAACAACTCCGGGGACAATTATTCGTTCGCGCTGGGACTGAACGGTCTCGGACTGTGCGCAACGCAGTTTGCGGCGGAGTATATGGACGTCGAGGCGGACAACGGGACGTGGCACTATTCGCTGCGCTTCGAGAAGGGCTTCAATGTCACGGCGGACAAGGAGGGCAAGGGCTTCATACGCACCCGCAGCAGCGGACAGAGCGGCACGGTGATACGCTGGAAGCCCGATCTGGACGTGTTCACGGATATCGACATAGGCGACGATTATATAGACGATATACTGCGCCGCCAGTCGATAGTGAATGACGGACTTGTGTTCGTTTACCGCACCGAGAACGAGGACGGCACCTTCGACGAGAAGGAATACTGCTATGAGCACGGCATCACGGATTATCTGAAAGAGATCGTGGGAGATACCGCGATAGGCACACCGCAGGACTGGTCGGCTCAGCGGCAGGGCAGAGACCGCGAGGACAAGGACGAGTACAAGGTGAAGCTCCATGCCGCGCTTGCCTTCTCGAACAAGGTCAAGCTCATCGAGCACTATCACAACTCCTCGTGGCTGGAGCACGGCGGAAGTCCCGAAAAGGCCATGCGTCAGGCGCTCACGTCGCAGATAGACGGCTGGCTGAAAGCGAACAACAAGTACAACAAGGGCGAAAGCTCGATACAGTTCAGCGACATCGAGGAATGTCTGGTATTCATCTCGGCGAACTTCTCGACGCAGACGAGCTACGAAAACCAGACGAAAAAGGCGATAACGAACAAGTTCATATATGAAGCGATGCGCGACTGGCTGAAGCACTGCGTCGAGGTATGGTTCCTTGAAAACCCCGACGAGGCGGTGAAGATATGCGAGCAGGTGATGATAAACAAGCGCGCCCGCGAGAACGCCGACAAGATACGCGCCGGCACGAAGAAGAAGCTGACCGGCACGCTCGACCTCTCGAACCGCGTGGAAAAGTTCGTTGACTGCCGCAGCAAGGACGTATCGAAGCGCGAGATATACATTGTGGAGGGCGACTCGGCGCTGGGCTCGGTGAAGCTTGCGCGCGACTCCGAGTATCAGGCGGTAATGCCGATACGTGGAAAGATACTCAACTGCCTGAAAGCGGGCTACGACAAGATATTCAAGTCCGAGATAATCACCGACCTGCTGCGCGTGCTGGGCTGCGGGGTAGAGGTGACATCGAAGGCGAACAAGGACTTATCGAGTTTCAGCCTTGACAATCTGCGCTGGAACAAGGTGGTCATCTGCACCGATGCGGACGTGGACGGCTTTCAGATACGCACTCTGGTGCTCACGATGCTGTACCGCCTCACGCCTACTCTGATACGCGAGGGCTATGTATATATCGCGGAGTCTCCGCTTTATGAGATAAACACGAAGGACAAGACATATTTTGCCTACACCGAGGCTGAAAAGACCCGCATACTCAGTGAGATAGGCGAGAAGAAATACACCATACAGCGCTCGAAGGGTCTCGGCGAGAACGAGCCGGAGATGATGTCCCTGACCACGATGAATCCCGACACCCGCAGGCTTATACAAGCCCTGCCCTCGGCCGCACAGGAGACGCAGGAGATGTTCGACCTGCTGCTCGGCGACAACCTACAGGGACGCAAGGACTACATCGCCGAGTTCGGCAGCAAGTACCTCGATGACCTCGACCTGAGCTGAGCGGAATTGCAGTATAAAAAAGAAGAAACGGATAAG
Organism: uncultured Clostridia bacterium; assembly: GCA_947165805.1. Taxonomy (GTDB): domain Bacteria; phylum Bacillota; class Clostridia; order Oscillospirales; family Ruminococcaceae; genus Ruminiclostridium_E. The sequence goes on along the minus strand of CAMVBT010000008.1, from coordinate 6,457 downwards.
TGAAATGAAGAAAAAGAGAGCAGAAGGAACCACAAAGAAAACCAGATTCGACGCCTATATCGAAGGCGCCGGACAGATAGAACAGAAAAACATCGTCGATACCCTCGAAGAGAACTATATGCCGTATGCGATGAGCGTCATCGTCTCCCGCGCGCTGCCGGAGATAGACGGCTTCAAGCCCTCGCACAGAAAGCTGCTCTATACGATGTACAAAATGGGACTGCTGACAGGTGCGCGGACTAAGTCCGCAAACATCGTCGGCCAGACAATGAAGCTCAACCCCCACGGCGATCAGGCTATATACGCGACAATGGTGCGCCTCGCCCGCGGCAACGGAGCCCTGCTCCACCCGTTCATAGACAGCAAGGGCAACTTCGGAAAGGCCTACTCCCGCGATATGTCCTACGCCGCGTCCCGATACACCGAGGCGAAGCTCGAGCCTATCTGCGCGGAGATGTTCGGAGATATCGACAAGGATACCGTTGATTTCGTTCCCAACTACGACAACACACTGACCGAGCCCGTTCTGTTCCCGGTGCGGTTCCCGTCGGTGCTGGTCAACAGCAATATCGGTATAGCGGTCTCCATGGCGAGCAATATCTGCTCGTTCAACCTGCGCGAGATATGCGAGACCACGATAGCGATGATGAAGGACCCCGAGCACGACGTTTCCTCGACCCTCATGGGGCCGGACTTCCCGGGCGGAGGCTATATAGTCGCCAACGACGAGGAGATGCAGAAGATATACAAAACAGGCCGCGGCAGCGTCACGGTGCGCGGAAAATATACGTTCGACCGCGACTCCCGCTGCATCGAGGTGACGGAGATACCGCCCACAACAACTGTGGAAGCGATAATAGACAAGGTGCTCGAGCTCGTCAAGCTCGGAAAGATCACCGAGATATCCGATATCCGCGACGAGACCGATCTGTCGGGACTCAAGCTGACATTTGATCTCAAAAAGGGCAAGGACCCCGACGAGTTCATGCGCAAGATGTTCCGCCTGACGCCGCTCCAGGACGTGTTCTCCTGCAACTTCAACATACTGATAGCCGGGAATCCGCGCGTCATGGGCGTTTACGAGATACTTGACGAATGGATATCATTCCGTATCGAGTGCGTGAAGCGCATGATATTCTTTGAGCTGGGGAAGAAGAAGGAGAAGCTTCATCTTCTGCTCGGTCTGAAAAAGATACTGCTCGACATCGACAAGGCGATAAAGATAATCCGCGAGACCGACGAGGAAGCCGAGGTAGTCCCGAACCTGATGATAGGCTTCGGCATCGACGAGGTGCAGGCGGAGTACGTCGCCGAGATAAAGCTGCGCCACATCAACCGCGAGTATATCTTAAAGCGCACCGACGAGATCGAGAACCTGAAAAACGACATCGCGGACATGGAGGAGACCCTCGAAAGCCCGCGCAAGATCAAGAAGATCATAATAAACGAGCTGACCGAGATAGCCGACAAGTACGGCCAGCCGCGCAGAACGCTGTTCGCAGAGCCCTTTGACGACGAGGACGAGGAGGAGGAGAGCATACCCGAATACACCGTCAACTGCTTCCTCACAGCCGAGGGCTACTTCAAGCGCATAACCGCGCAGTCGCTCCGCATGAGCGGGGAACAGAAGCTCAAAGAGGGCGACAGCATAGTCTTCGCGCAGGAGCTCACCGGAAAGACAGACCTGCTGTTCTTCACCGACAAGCATCAGGTCTACAAGTCCTGCGTCAACGACTTCGCCGACACCAAGGCGAGCCTTATGGGCGACTACGTCCCCGCGAAGCTCGAAATGGAGCAGGACGAGAAGATCGTGAAGATGATACCGACCGAGGACTATTCCGGGCATATCGTGCTGTTTTTCAGGAACGGAAAGTGCGCCAAGGTGCCGCTCTCGTCATTCGAGACGAAAACGAAGCGCCGCAAGCTGGCGAACGCCTACTTCGACGGCTCGGAGCTGGTGGCGATGTATAAGATAGCCGAGGACTGCGAGTTCATATTGCAGTCGGCGGCGGGGAAGATACTGATATTCCCGTCTGCACTGGTGCTGCCCAAGGCCGCCCGCGACACGCAGGGTGTTCAGGTAATGCGCTTGACAAGAACAGAGCTCGAAACAGCAAAGCTCTACGAGGAGGGAATGCTCGACGACGCGGACAAATACCGCAGCAAGACCGTTCCCGCGGCAGGCGCTATGTCGGATAAGGACATAAACCAGATCACGTTTGAATAAGCCGGGACACTTCTTTCCTCCGCCGAAAGCGGAGGAAAGATTTTTTTCTGTTCATATTGAAAAAACATCGGATATATGTTATAATATTATATAACCATTTCAACCCGAACTTTCGTTCATAAGCAGAAGAAAAGGAGAACAACACCATGCTCACAGACATCGAGATCGCCCAGCAGGCGAAAATGAAGAAGATCACCGAAATAGCGGAAAAGCTCGGCATAACAGAGGACGAGCTCGAGCCCTACGGACACTACAAGGCGAAGATATCGCAGGCGTGCATCAACCGTATGAAGGATAAGCCCGACGGCAAGCTGATACTCGTCACCGCGATCAATCCCACTCCCGCGGGCGAGGGCAAGACCACCACAAGCATAGGTCTGTCCGAAGGTATGCACAAGATCGGCAAGAACTCCGTACTTGCGCTGCGTGAACCCTCGCTGGGTCCGGTATTCGGCGTCAAGGGCGGTGCCGCGGGCGGCGGCTATGCGCAGGTAGTCCCCATGGAGGACATAAACCTGCATTTCACGGGCGATATGCACGCGATAACAGCGGCGAACAACCTGCTCTGTGCGATAATAGACAACCACCTCCAGCAGGGCAACGAGCTCGGCATAGACCAGAGAATGATCCAGATAGACCGCTGCCTCGATATGAACGACCGCGCTCTGAGAAACTGCGTGATCGGCATGGGCAGCCGCGTTGACGGCGTTCCGAGACAGGAGAAGTTCCGCATCACCGTGGCGACGGAGATAATGGCTATCCTCTGCCTTGCGGACGACCTGAAAGACCTGAAAGTACGCCTCGGCAATATCCTCGTGGCGTACACCTATGACGGCAAGCCCGTCTACGCGCGCGACCTGAACGCTGTGGGAGCAATGGCTTCGCTGCTCAAGGACGCGATAAACCCGAACCTCGTTCAGACGCTCGAGAACAACCCCGCGATAATCCACGGCGGTCCGTTCGCGAACATAGCTCACGGCTGCAACAGCGTGCGTGCTACGAAGCTGGCTCTCAAGCTCGGCGACTACTGCATCACCGAGGCAGGCTTCGGCTCCGACCTCGGCGCGGAGAAGTTCTTCGACATCAAGTGCCGCTTTGCCGGCTTAAAGCCCGACTGCGTGGTGCTCGTTGCGACGATAAGGGCGCTGAAATACAACGGCGGCGTCGCGAAGGCCGACCTCGGCAAAGAGAACACCGAGGCGCTGAAAAAGGGCTCCGTGAACCTGAAAACACACATAGAGAATATGCGCAAGTACGGCATACCCGTAGTTGTAGCGTTCAACCGCTTCGGCACCGACACGGACGCTGAAATAAAGATCATCGAGGAGATATGCGCGGAGTGCGGAGTCGAGTATTCGATGTCCGAGGTATTCGCCAAGGGCGGCGAGGGCGGCATCGACCTTGCGAAGAAGGTCTGCGAGGTCATTGAAAAGGGCGGCGCGGATTTCAAGCCGCTGTACGACGAGAAGCTCCCAGTAAAGGAGAAGGTAGAGAAGATCGCGAAGGAGATCTACCGCGCTGACGGCGTTATCTACACCGCGCAGGCCGAGAAGGCTCTCGCGAAGATCGAGGAGATCGGCAAGGCCGATATCCCGATATGCGTGGCAAAGACGCAGTATTCGCTCTCCGACGACCCGGCGAAGCTCGGACTGCCCACGAATTACAATATCACGGTACGCGACATAAAGCTGTCCTCCGGAGCGGGCTTCATAGTTGTCTATACAGGCGACATAATGACGATGCCCGGTCTCCCGAAGAAGCCCGCTGCGTACACGATAGACATCGACAACGACGGCAATATCTCGGGTCTGTTCTGATATGATGATATTTGAGACCGCCTCGCCCGAAGAGACGTCAGCCGCGGCGGAGAAGTTCGCGGCGGAGCTGAAAGCGGGCGACACGGTATTGTACACGGGGGAAATGGGCGCGGGCAAGACCCACTTCACAAAGGGCATAGCGCGGTATCTCGGCATCACCGACACCGTTGTGAGCCCCACCTTCGCGATAGTCAACGAGTATCACGGGGGCAGACTGCCGCTGTTCCATTTTGACCTGTTCCGCATAGACAGCTTTGACGACCTGTACGCGACGGGGTTCTTCGATTACCTCGACCGCGGCGGCATAATAGCCGTCGAGTGGAGCGAGAATATCCCCGCGCTGGCGGACGAGCTTGAAAGCGTCTGGCTGGCTGACATAGAAAAGACGGGAGAGAATACCCGCCGCATAACCGTCCGGAAGGCAGGTGAGCCCGAATGAAGATACTCGGCATAGACAGCTCCGCCGTGAGCGTGAGCGCCGCGGTCTGCGAGCTCGGAGAAAGCCCGCGCATCATAGCGGAGGGCTTCCTGAACAACAAGATCACCCATTCGCAGACGCTTATGCCACTGGTGCAGTCGCTTCTTGACAATTCAAAGACCGCGCTCTCCGACATAGACGTGTTCGCGGTATCGGCGGGTCCCGGCTCGTTCACGGGGCTGCGCATCGGCGCTGCGGCGGTCAAGGGCATGGCGTACGGGCTCGGGAAGCCCTGCCGTGAGGTATCGACCCTGCACGCGATGGCGTATAACTTCATGCTGTATGAGGGGCTTGTCTGCGCGGTAATGGACGCGCGCGTGAGTCAGGTGTACAACGCGCTGTTCGAGGTAAAGAACGGCACGGTCACGCGGCTCTGCGATGACAGGGCGCTGATGATACCCGAACTGAAAGCGGAGCTTGACGAAAAGTACCCGGACAGGGAAGTGATGCTCTGCGGCGACGGCGCGGAGCTGTGCTTCGGGAAATTCGGCGGAGACCGGATAAAGCTCGCACCGGCGGCTCTGCGGTATCAGAGCGGCACGGGAGTGTGCCTTGCCGCTGCGGGATATCCGGACATAAGCGCGGCGGCGCTGATGCCGAAATACCTGCGGCTGCCGCAGGCTGAACGTGAAAGACTTGCAAGGGAAAAGGAGAAAGCGCAATGATATATTTAGGCTGTGACAGAGCGGGCTACGATATGAAGCTCGCGCTGATAGAGCATCTGAAAGAGAACGGCTTTGAGTACGCTGACCTCGGCTGCAACGGCGAGACCGTGGATTACCCGGACATCGCGGAGGCTGTATGCCGCAGGGTGCTCGAAAGCCCCGAAAACAAGGGCATACTTGTCTGCGGCACGGGCATAGGCATCTCAATGGCGGCGAACAAGATAAACGGCATACGCGCGGCGCTCTGCTATGACTGGTACGCCGCGAAATATACGCGCCTGCACAACGACGCGAACGTTATATGCTTCGGAGGACGCACGATGGGTGTAGGTTCCGTGACCGAGTCCCTTGACGTGTTCCTGCACACTGACTTCGAGGGCGGCAGACACGCCCTGCGGGTCGACAAGATAACAGCACTGGAGGGAAAGAACAATGTACAATAATGACAAACTCCACATTCTCGACCACCCGCTCTTACAGCACAAGCTGACGCTCCTGCGCGACAAGAACACGGGCTCGAAGGAGTTCCGCGAGCTGGTCGGGGAGGTCACGATGTTCATGACCTACGAGGCGACCCGTGACCTGCCCCTTAAACAGATAAAGGTGCAGACCCCGATAGCCATAGCGAACTCGAATGTGATATCCGGCAGAAAGGTCGCGTTCGTTCCCGTACTGCGCGCGGGGCTGGGCATGGTGGACGGAGCCACGGCACTTGTGCCTGCCGCGAAGGTGGGACATATCGGCATCTGCCGTTCGGACAGCGAGCCCGATGGCTTACAGGTGTACTACAACAAGCTTCCCTTTGACATCGAGGAGCGCGAAGTCATAATCCTCGACCTGATGATAGGCACCGGAAAGACCGCTGCCAAGGCGATAGACGTGGTAAAGGAAGCCGGAGCGAGAACGATCAAGGTGCTGTCCGTAGTGACCTGTCCCGAGGGCATCGAATACGTTCAGTCGAAGCATCCCGACGTAGACATCTTCTGCGGCGCTCTTGACGACCACCTCAACGAAGACCTCTACATCGTCCCCGGCATCGGCGACGGCGGCGACCGCATCTTCGGCACGAAGTAAGGAAGACAGACTATGGCAGACGTTTTTATCAGCTACAAAAGCGAGGAAAACGAACTCGCTCTGAGGATAAAGGCCGTGCTCGAGCAGAACGGCATATCCTGCTGGAAGGCTCCCGAATCCATACCGCCCGGAAGCTCCTATCCTACGGAGATAATGCAGGCGATACGCGAATGCCGCGTCGCGGTGGTGGTGCTTT
>CAMVBT010000007.1 GCA_947165805.1 uncultured Clostridia bacterium | reverse complement strand
TATATAAGCCTCGGCGACAGCTTCTACCGCACCGGCGCGCATACGCTGGGTATGTTCCGCGTCAACCTTACCCGTGACGTTATAGAGGATATACAGGGTACAGACCTGTACGCGACCGACTCTATGGAATATCCGTATTCCGAGGTGCTGCGTCTGCGCGCGGAAAACTGCCCGACAGAGACCGAGAGGGAGAAGCTGCTCACGGAGTTCGACCGCAATAAGCTCATCTCCGAATACCTCACGGGCCGCACAAGCGCCTCGGTCATCGTATATTCCCGCCGCACCGACGGAAGAGTGTGCTTTGTCAGTATGTCGGCAAATATGACCCGCCACCCTATGACGAGCGATATCATCGCCTTCATCACCGAGCGCGAGAGCAACGACGAAAAGGTCAGCGAGACTCTGATAGACAAGATACTCGTCCGCCAGTTCGATATGGTATCGTATATATCGAACGGCAGATACGGCGTAATGGTGGGCGACAGCGCCCTGATAAAATACGGGAGCATCTTCCCGCGCGCAAAGACCGGCGGCTACGACGACTACATCGCCTCGCAGGTCAAGCCCGTGCTCTGCGGCACAGACGCCGAGCGCGAGGAGCTTGCGGAAAGCCTGTCGATCGCTTCGATAAAGGAGAACCTCAGCCGCTCGGAGCCGTACTCGGTCGATATCGAGTGCGAGATAGAAGGCGAGCGCTACTATAAGCGCTTCGATTTCTTCACCGTTGACCGCGACGCTGACTTCTTCATCCTGCTCAAAAGCGATACCACCGAGATACACAGGAAGCAGGCGGAGCGAAACGAGCAGCTCCGCACTGCGCTCCGCGAAGCAGAGCAGGCGAATGTCGCCAAGACCGCGTTCCTCTCCCGCATGAGCCATGAGATCAGAACGCCCATGAACGCTATCATCGGTCTCGACAGCATAGCTCTTCAGGAGTCGGACCTTTCCGAAGCGGTCAAGGAAGACCTCGAAAAGATCGGGTCAAGCGCCCGCTACCTGCTGTCGCTGATAAACGATATCCTCGATATGAGCCGTATCGAGAGCGGCAAGATGACCCTGCGCAGTGAGGAGTTCTCATTTGTGTCGTTCCTCGGGCAGATAAATACCATGATCGACGGTCAGTGTCGTGACAAGGGGCTTGAATTCAGCTGCAAGGTGCTCGGCAAGACGGACGATCTCTACATCGGCGACGAGACCAAGCTCAAGCAGGTGCTCATAAATATCCTCGGCAACTCAGTCAAGTTCACCGAACCGCCCGGCAGTGTATCGCTGACGGTGGAGTGCGTGTCGGAGTTCGACAACCGCTGCGCTCTGCGCTTCATCGTGAAGGATACGGGAATCGGCATGGACTAGGAGTATATCCCGAAGATATTCGAGGCGTTCAGTCAGGAGAATGCCGCCAAGACCAGCAAATACGGCGGCTCCGGGCTCGGGCTCGCGATAACAAAGAACATGGTCTCGATGATGAACGGCAGCATAAGCGTAAAGTCGAAGAAGGGCGAGGGCTCGGAGTTCACCGTCGAGGTGACGCTGCGCAAGGCTGACCGCCGCGAGCTCGAAAGGGCAGACCTGAACGTCGTGCCGCATGAGCTGAGCGTGCTTATAATCGACGACGATCCGGACGCCTGCAGGCACGCTTCCATAGTGCTCGAGGAGGTGGGCGTTACATCGGAGACCTGTCTCTCCGGAGATGAAGCTCTTGAACTGATAAAGCTCAGCCATGCCCGCCGCCATGAGTTCAACCTGATACTCGTCGATCTGAAAATGCCCGGTCAGGACGGCATCGAGGTGACGAAGCGCATACGCGGGCTCATAGGTGACGATGCCGCTATCGTGATACTCACGGCATACAGCTGGAACGACATAGAAGAAAAGGCTGTTTCCGCGGGAGTGGACGGCTTCATGAGCAAGCCGCTGTCCGCGTCCGGACTGCTGAACGAGTACAGGCGCGCTCTGCTGAAAAAGAAGCTGCGCCCGTCGGCGGAGCCGGGAGCGGAGCTTTCGGGCAGACGTGTCCTTGTGGCTGAGGACGTGATGATAAACGCAAGGATAATGCTGAAAATACTCGGCATGAAGAATATCGCCGCCGACCACGCCGAAAACGGCAGGCTTGCGGCGAACAAGTTCGCGGCGAGCGAGCCGGGATACTACGACGCGATACTCATGGACGTGCGTATGCCGGTAATGGACGGCCTTGAGGCAGCGAGGGCGATACGCGCCCTTGAACGTCCCGACAGCAGGACGGTGCCGATAATCGCTATGACTGCCAACGCGTTCGACGAGGACGTTCAGATGTCGCTGCAGGCGGGAATGAACGCTCACCTCACCAAGCCCGTTGAGCCGGAGCTACTTTATAAAACGCTCTCCGAGCTGATAAAACAGAGACCTGTGAAAATATGACATAAAAAGCCGCTAATAATTTGGAATGTTTCTTAGATGCGCGCCTCGTGCGCGCTCTTGGAAACATTCTTAACTGCCTCCTGCAGTTGACACAGCGGCTTTTTTCTGTTATAATACTCATAATGTTCAAAAAACAAAGGAGAGGTTCACTTTGGGAGAGAAACAGCAGTTACAGGAGAGGAAGGGCTTCGGCAGCAGGCTGGGCTTTATCCTCGCGGCGGCGGGCTCCGCTGTCGGGCTCGGGAATATATGGAGGTTCCCGTACCTTGCCGCGAAGTACGGCGGCGGATTTTTTCTGCTTGTTTACATAATTCTGGCGGTGACATTCGGATTTTCGCTGATGCTGACGGAGATAGCTATAGGCAGACGCACCGGCAAGAGCGTTCTCGGGGCTTATCAGGCTGTTGAGAAGCACTGTGCTCCGCTGGGCTGGCTCGCTGCCGTGATACCGGCGATAATACTGCCTTATTACTGCGATATCGGAGGCTGGGTGCTCAGATATATGACGATGTTCATGACGGGGCAGGGCATTGAAGCCGCGCATGACACCGTAAACGCCGCGGGGGAGACTTCGACGTTCTTTGAGGGCTTCATAGGCGATGCCGGTGGGCCGACGATATTCTTCCTTGTCTATGTTCTGCTGAACGCGGTCGTCATACTGCTGGGCGTGCAGAAGGGCATAGAGAAGGTCAGCAAGCTGCTGATGCCGGTGCTCGCGGTGCTTATCATCGGCATAGCGGTATATACGCTCACTCTCGAGGGCGCGTGGGACGGCGTCGCATACTACGTTCTGCCGAGCTTCGATGACTTTACTGCCGAGAAGCTGTTCAAGACCGTTGCCGGAGCGTGCAGTCAGCTCTTCTATTCTATGTCTATCGCAATGGGCATTCTCGTTACATACGGTTCGTATATGAAGAAGGAGTATTCGCTTGAAAGCTCCGTCCGCCACATCGAGATATTCGATACAGCTATCGCGTTCCTTGCGGGTCTTATAATAGTACCGGCGGTGTATGTGTTCTCCGGCGGGGACAAGGCAGCGCTCAACAAGGGGCCGGGACTTATGTTCATCACTCTGCCGAAGGTATTCGAGACTATGCCTGCCGGTCAGTTCATAGGCGCGGCGTTCTTCATTCTCGTTTCGCTTGCGGCTCTGACGTCGTCGATATCGCTCATGGAGACCGTTGTCGCGGCGGTAATGGAGAAGTTCAGTCTCTCCAGAAAAGTAAGCTGTGTCATCGTATTAGGCATCACGATAGTGCTCGGAATGATGTCCGTGCTGGGCTACAGCGCGTGGAGCGGCGTGACGATATTCGGTATGCAGTTCCTTGATTTCTTTGATTTCATCACGAACTCGGTAATGATGCCGATACTCGCGTTCCTTACCTGCATACTGATAGGCTGGGTCGTAAAGACGAAGTACGTCGAGGACGAGGTGCTCCACGGCGGGAACAAGTTCTCCGCCAGGTGGCTCTACCGCATTATGATACGCTTCGTATGCCCGGTCTGCATGATAATGATACTTGTTACAGCGCTCTTCGTAGAGATATGATCCGGAAGCTCCCCCGACCGGGGAGCTTTTCTTGTTAAACTGCACAATCGGAACTCCGGTTTTTGTGCAGAACGGAGAATAATCGCGCTTTTTGGAAAAATCTTCAAAATAAGCGTAACGAAATGCCCCCGAAAATCGTTTATATATATAGAAGGAGAAAAAGTGAAAAGTGAATAATGAATAGTGAATAATGAATAATTGTGGTGCGGCTTGCGCCGCTTATTTAAAATTATTATGCAGAAACACGCAACAATTGATAACCTTCAGATAGTTTAAGTACCCCTACACGGAAATGCCCCGCTCTATGCGGGGTATTTTCGTTTGCGGCGCTTGCTGCCTTCCGTAACAGACGGGTACACTGCCCCGCAGCCGTTGTATTTGCCCGAAAGCGCAGAAAAAACTGAAATAATATGAAGAAATATAAAAAAACTCTTGACAAAAATGAGAGAGTATGCTATAATAATCACGCTGTTCTAAAGACAGCAGGTCGGTGCAGCCGCACCGCTAACGGGAGACCGCCTGCCGAGGAATGGGAGATAACAGATAATCTGCCCCGTTCGTCGTGTTATGAACGGGGTTTTATATTTCCCCTTTGACTTTTGACAGCAGAAATCATCTGAAAAGGAGGAAAACCAAATTGGCAAGTGAAAAGATCCTTCAGCAGAAGCAGGCTTATGTCGACGAGCTCGCAAAGAAGCTCGAAAACGCAGCAGGCGGTGTCATCGTAGACTACAAGGGCATCACAGTTGCGGAAGATACGGCTCTCCGTAAGGCTCTCCGTGAGGCAGGCGTTGATTACTTCGTAGTAAAGAACACTCTCCTCAAAAGAGCTATCGACAAGGCAGGCATCACAGGCGTTGACGAGCACCTTGAGGGTACAACGGCTATCGCCCTTCACACGGACGATATCATCTCCGCTCCGAAGATCATTTACAAGCAGTCCCAGGACTGCGGTGACAGCCGCTTCAACATCAAGATCGGCTTCATCGGTAAGGAAGCTATCTCCGTAGCAGAGGTCGAGGAGTACGCAAAGCTCCCGAGCAAGGAAGTGCTCATCTCCAAGCTGCTCTTCATGCTCCAGTCTCCTATGCAGAGACTTGCTATCGCAGCAAGCGAGATCGCAAAGAAGAAGGAAAGCGAAGAAGGCGCCGCGTAATTACATTGACGGCGGCATAGCAATGACCGCGTGAGCGGAAGCTCTGCGGCACAACACAAAAGTCCTTACATCGGACAGACAACAAGAATAATATCAGGAGGAATATTTAAAATGGCTTCAGAGAAAGTTTTAAAGATCGTTGAAGACGTTAAGGAACTCACAGTTCTCGAGCTTAACGACTTAGTAAAGGCACTTGAGGAAGAATTCGGCGTATCCGCCGCAGCTATGGTAGCGGCAGGTCCCGCAGCAGGCGCAGGCGCTGCAGCAGCTGAGGAGAAGACAGAATTTGACGTTATCCTCGCTTCGTTCGGCGACAGCAAGATGGGCGTTATCAAGGCTGTCAAGGATATCTGCGGTCTCGGCCTGAAGGAAGCTAAGGAGCTCGTTGAAGCTGCTCCTAAGGCTATCAAGGAAGGCGTTGCAAAGGCAGAAGCTGAAGAGATCAAGGCTAAGCTCGAAGAAGCTGGCGCAAAGATCGAACTCAAGTAAGTTCAGACATAACGAAAGCTCCCCGATCCGTTCGGGGAGCTTTTTTTGCTGTTATATTTCGTCGTCTTCCGTGCCGTTGTCTTCCGTGTCTTCATCGCTGCCGACGTAGGTGCGTGTGCGCTTCCTGCGGCGTACAGACTTCTTCGCGAGCACGATGCACGTTACTGCCGCACCGGGCAGCAGCACAGCAGCCGCGGCTCCGGTCGCCGGATTGAGATTGCCGTTGTGCGGGACACTGCCGTCGTCGATCAGAACGGCATCGGGAGCCTTGCCCGACGCGGAGCTGCGTATCTCCGCAGCCGTATGGTCGGTGTCAACGAGCATATACGGCGAGAACGATGAAGCCGTGAATCGCAGCTTAACAAGGCTGCCCTCGCGGAGTATCGTCCGTTCGACGGGTTCGGGACGTCCGTCGGCGATGTGGAACACCTCGATGCTGTCGGGGTAAGCCGCGAGAGCCTTTGGCAGCGGCATCTCGAATGTTATCGAGCCTCCCGCCGGCAGAGATGTTATGTACTTGCCGGTGTCCTTGCCGAAAACGCTTATATCAAAGGCGTAGTGCGGGTTCGTAGCCATATCGAGACGTTTAAGGGCTTCCTTCGCGCAGGTCTCCGCGAGATCGGAAGCGGACATATAAACGGTGGTGTCGCCTCCGAAATACCTGTACTTCGTCGAGATGCGCAGGCTGCCCTCGGAAAGACCTTCCAGCCCCTCGCAGTCAAGGGTTATGCTGTAAATCGAGCTTCCGTCGTCCTCGTCGATATCCTCATATTCGTCGTCCGGGTCGTCGTCATCGTCATCGCTGTCGTCGATGTCGGTGATCTCATAGCCATCGTCCTCGTCCTCGTCCTCGGGATAGGCTTCCTCGTCTATATTGATCTCGATATCGGTGTCCTTGATGTAATAATTTCTGTTGCTTTCGGAGACCGGAACGCTTTCCGGAGTCTCGTCGCCGATGCTGTCGGCGGGTTCGTCGGCCTCGGAGCGCAGGGGGTTCGGAGAAGCGGCGGGCTTCTGTTGAACGCTGTCCTCTACTGTGGGGGTCTGCCAGTATGTGGGTAATACCGACGGATAGATATCCGCCGGAATATATGCCGCGGCTCCGGAGAGCGTGACATCTGCGGAAAGCCGTGTCGGCTGCCAGAGTTCTATGGTCCTGCCGGTCTCCGCGTCGGAGCAGGTGAGCGTTCCCTGTGTGAGCGTGAAGGTGTAATCGCCCGGCACGGCTCCGGTACGCGCCTGGAGCAGGGCTGTGAATGTAAGCCCCTGCGTGAGCTGTGACTCCGGAACCCCCCGGTAGGTCACAAGGCTGAGATAGCCGTTTCCGGACTGCGCAGCGGCGCCGTTAAGATCGGGAGACCACTGCACCGCGCTGAACGCGTTCCCGTCAAATCCGACGGTGAACGACAGCTTGTCGGCAGCGCCGCCGTTCATTGGCGGTATCGTCACCTCAAGACCTATCGTTCCGCCCTGCTGCACCGTGTAGGAAGTGAGCGAGATGCCGCCGCCGACAACGGTCTGACGGGATGGGACGGCTTTCTTCGACACCTCGACGTATGCGGTGCGGGATATGGGCTCCTCCCAGAGCTCCTCGCCGGTGTAGGCATCGGTGAGACTGTGGTCGGTGAGGGTGAACGTATATCCTCCGGGTGCGGCGCTGTCCTTGGCTCTCATCAGTGCCGAGAACCGCAGCCCGCCGCTGAGATCGGCGGTCACGTCCTGTCCGGCCATGGAAAACAGCAGATAGCCGCGCCGGTTGTCATATTCGGAGATCAGATATTCTTCGGGTACATCGACTGGCGTGTCCCAGTCCGCGACCTCAAAGGCTTCGGGGTCGAAGTCCACGCTTATGTACGCTGTCCGCGCGTCGGAATAAACGGCGGGTATATCGACATATATTATGAAGCGCGAGCCCTGTTCGACAACGGTCCCGGTGGAATAAATACCGTCCCTGACGTCCGCGGACGCGCCCGCTGTGCAGAATGTCACGCATATCATCAGCGACAGGAGCACGCAGATCATTCTTGTCAGCTTTCTCATGAGACCACCCCGCTTTTTTAATTGACAGTTGATAATTGATAATTGATAATTTTATGCTTTGAGTAGATTATATCATTTTTTGCGGAAATAGTCAACAGTATTCGGAAATAATTGACAAAATATCGGGGGATATGGTATAATAATTAAAATTTACGTTAACGGAGGAGGACATTGAAATGACCGATTTTCTTCAGCTCGCGCACGACAGGTATTCGGTGCGCGGATTTGACGGCAGGGATATCCCGGAGGAGGATATAAACAGGATCATTGAGGCGGGCCTTGCCGCGCCCACAGCAGTCAATTTCCAGCCTGTGAAGATATGGGTGTTCCGGAGCGCCGAAGCGCGTGAGAAGCTGGTCTCCTGCACGAAGATGAAGTTCATAGAGCCCGCGAAGGTCATTATCGCGGTGGGCTGTGACCCGGAGCAGGCATGGAAGCGCCCGTTCGACAACAAGAATTTCGGCGATGTTGACGCCGCTATCGTCATAACACATATGATGCTCGAGATACACGACCTCGGTTACGGCTCGACGTGGATAGGCCACTTCGACCCCGGCGCGCTCGCGGAGCTGTTCCCCGAAACGGCAGGTTACAGCATGATCGGGCTGCTCCCCGTAAGCGGCAGGGCAATGGAGCCCTCCGAGCGCCACGGAAAGCGTAAGAGCCCCGGCGAGATCGTGACGACTCTCTGACGGTACACGTGAAAATAAATATCCGGACAGCGCAGGCTGCCCGGATATTTTTTATTCATGCAGAAAGTAGTATTTGTCTTCGTCTATTATTTTCAGCATACATTCCGCGACGGCGGGGTCGAACTGCTTTCCGGAGTTCTTCGCGATCTCCGCGCGGGCGACGTCCTGCGGCAGATACTGACGGTAGCTGCGGTTCGAGGTCATGGCGTCGTAGCTGTCCGCCACGGCGATTATCCTTACAAGGAACGGTATATCCTCGCCGATCTTGCCGTCGGGGTAGCCCGTGCCGTCGAGCAGCTCGTGGTGCCAGCGCGCAGCCTCCGCGAGCTCGGGCATGGATTCGATATCCTTGAGTATGTCGTAGCCCATTGTCGTATGCGAGCGTATCAGCGCGTATTCCTCGTCGGTCAGCTTCGAGGTCTTGTTTATGATCTCACGCGGTATGCCTATCTTGCCTATGTCGTGCAGGAGACCCATGTAATAGATCTTCTCCTGCTGCTCCAGCGGCAGTCCCATCTGCTTGGCTATCATTCTCGAATAGATCGCGACGCGCTCGGAATGGCCGTTGGTGTACTTATCCTTGGCATCTATGGTGTGCGCGAGGGCTCCCATGACCTCTACCGTCAGCTCTCTCATGCTGTTTCCCGAATCCTGAAGCTTCGAGATGTGCTCGTCGAGCTCCGCCACCAGGTCGGATACGTCCTCCGCCAGTGTTCCGAGCTCGTTGTTTGCGGTTATCATATTCATGTCGGCGATCACGCGCGCGCTTTCCTTTGACTTTATGTATTCGCGCACGCCCCGCTGTATCCTCACGGCGGGTCTTACTGCCGTTCTCGCCAGATATCCGATCAGCATCGCTCCCGCTATCAGCATTATACCGAGGACTATCAGAGCCATGAGTATCAGATTGTCCAGAAGGCTCTGCCTGAAGCTGCTCCAGTCGTATTCGATACAGACTACCTTGTCCGTTCTGCCTTTCATCTCGAGCGGAGCATAGCCTATGTACATCACTCTGCCGTCAGCTCCGGGCGCGACTTCATACTCGGTGGCGTTGTATATGCCGGAGCGTATCTTCTTTATCGCCGGGTGCTGCTCCGGAGTGATGTCGTAATGCAGTCCGGGTTCGGTCTCTTCTTCGGTCCCTTCCTCTGTCTCTTCCGGAGCCGCTTCCGCGGGGTCTGCCGTGGTCACAGCGGTGGTCACGGCCGCGCCATCTTCCGCAGTCCCTTCCGCTGCATCTTCCGAAGGTTCTTCCGCGAGTTCTTCCGGGGGGCCGAGGAAATATACGAGACCGGGGTGCTTGTCGCCGATGTCCATGACATAGATGCGTTCGTAGTCAAACATCTCTGACTCATACTTTATCCAACTCATGACAGTGACGTACAGCACCTGTGCGGCGTACATCTTCTGCTCGTCCGTGTAATCATGGAACTTTGAGAATGTGAAACCGTCCAGATCCGCTATCGAGTTTTCGAGTTCAAGTGAATAATAATCGTCATACGGCGCGTTGAACTGATCCGGGTATTCTGCCCAGAGAGCGAACACCTCGTTCATTTCCGGTATCTGTATCACCTCAGTGCTGATCCTTTTCAGGTCACGGTCTATCATCTCGTCCTTTGCGTTCAGATACATCGCGGTGCAGCCTGTATAAAGGATAAAACAAAGCGCTGCCGTTATCATCAGGAAGAAAGCTATGACCCTCAGTCCGGTCTGTACAAGAAGCTTCTTGCGCTTTTCCATTTCAGCC
Source organism: uncultured Clostridia bacterium (assembly GCA_947165805.1). GTDB lineage: Bacteria > Bacillota > Clostridia > Oscillospirales > Ruminococcaceae > Ruminiclostridium_E. The sequence goes on along the minus strand of CAMVBT010000007.1, from coordinate 9,921 downwards.
CTCCCGTATTGCGTCCTTATAATATCATATAATTATAACATATTCGGGGCGATAAATCAAGGGTTTTCCGAAATAAAAGTGCCGCCGTTATATCCGGCAGCACTTTTCCTGTTATTATTCGGCTTATTCCCACTCGATCGTGGCGCTGGGCTTGGGTGTGAGGTCGAAGAGCACGCGGTTGACGTTCTCCACCTCGGAGGTTATGCGCGCCGTGATGTGCTGGAGCAGCGCGAAAGGCACGTCCTCGACCGTTGCGGTCATGGCGTCCTTGGTGTTGACGGCGCGGATTATCACGGGGTACGCGAAGGTGCGCTTGCCGTCCTTCACGCCGACGGAGCGGAAGTCCGGAACGACTGTGAAATACTGCCATACCTTGCCTTCAAGGCCGTTCTTCGCGAATTCCTCGCGCAGTATGGCGTCGCTCTCGCGGACGGCTTCAAGACGCTCGCGTGTGATAGCGCCGAGGCAGCGTACACCGAGTCCGGGGCCCGGGAAGGGCTGGCGGAATACCATATTGTCCGGCAGGCCGAGAGCCTTGCCGACAACGCGTACTTCGTACTTGAACAGGAGCTTCACGGGTTCAACGAGCTCGAATTTCAGGTCTTCGGGGAGGCCTCCGACGTTGTGGTGAGCCTTTACGCCATCGCTCTCGAGGATATCGGGGTATATGGTGCCCTGCGCGAGGAACTCGATGCCGTCCTGCTTGCGGGCTTCTTCCTCGAATACGCGTATGAATTCCGCGCCTATTATCTTGCGCTTTGTCTCGGGGTCGGATACGCCCGCGAGCTTATCAAGAAATCTGTCAACGGCATCGACATACACAAGGTTCGCCTTCATCTGATCGCGGAATACGGCAACGACCTGCTCGGGCTCGCCCTTGCGGAGCAGTCCGTGGTTGACATGCACGCATACGAGCTGCTGTCCCACAGCCTTTATGAGAAGCGCCGCGACAACGGAGCTGTCAACTCCGCCGGACAGTGCGAGGAGCACCTTTTTATCGCCTATCTGTGCGCGGAGGGCTTCGACCTGCTCGTCAATGAACTTCTGTGCCAATGCTTCGGTGGTTATTCTTTCCATGGTCTCGGGTCTGACGTTAGAACTCATGTTTTTCTCCTGTTCCGGCTCCGGGTCACGGGGCCTGTAAAAATATGGTTTTCATGTCAGTTATTATACCATATCGGAGCTTTACTGTCAACTATAATTTGCGGGGACCCGCGAATATGAAAATATCCCCGGACAGGAATAGTCCGGGGACATCGTTGAACGCGCCCTGTTACTTGGCGGAGTTCTGATAGCTCTCGATCATCTTCTTGATGATGATTCCCGAACGCGGCATGGCGCCTGCGTACTCCCGCTCCTCGGTCATACCGAGCTTCAGGCGCACTTCTATGCGCATTTTGCCGTCTTCCTTCGGGAATACGGTTATCGTATCTATCAGCATATCCGACAGGTCGTTGACGGTCTGTCGGTCGAGCTCGCCGTTATCGGTTCTCAACTCGCGGTCGAAGGCTTTCCGGATATTGCGGACATTCTTCACAGTGTCAGTCTTGCTCGCGGTATCTTTGCGCATATCCGAAAGCTGCGTTTTCAGGCGGATAAGCTCCGTATTCAGCCTGTCGTTGCGAGACCTGAACTCCGATTTGGTTATCGCGTCCTCGGTGTACAGGTCGAGCAGCTTGTCTTTCTTCGCCTCAAGAGCCTCTATCTCTTTCAGCAGATCGTCCGTCACGCGGTCAACGGTCTTGTCGGCGTCCTCGTTCTCGTACAGCGCTATAAACTGTTCGATATAGGTATCTATATTCTCCGACAGGTCGATGAACATATCCGAGAGTATTTTATACAGTTCCTTCTCATAGACTGCTGTGGTCGGGCAGTCTACAGACTTTCCTTTCTTTTTCTCGCGGCATATCCATTCGTATATCGGAGCGTCCCTGTGCAGCTCCTTGCTGTACGATGTTCTCCAGAACGGAGCGTTATGCACTCCGCAGATTATCTTTCCGGAAAGGGGAGAGGTCTTTTTCGCGGATCGGTCGGTGGCTTTTACCTTCATGCTGCGCTCGGCGAATATCTCGTTCGCCTTGTCCCACAATGCCTCGGAAACAATAGCGGGTACTATCTCCCCTGTCTCGTCCCTGAACATCACCCACTCCTCCGGCGGCAGGAATTTCTGCTGCTTGGTGCGGTAGTCCGTGATCTTCACCTTGTTGCCGCAGTAGTAACCCTTGTACTTCGGGTTCTGTATTATCCCGCCGATCGTGTTGTGGTGTATCAACTTCCCCGCCCTGCTGCGGTAGCCCTTGTCCCACAATATCCGTTCGAGGTCGCGTAAACCGTAGTTTCCAGTCGCGTAAGTCTCGAAGATAAGCTTCACCATTTCGGCTTCCTTCTCGTTGATGACAAGCTTGCTGTGATCCTTGTCATAGCCAAAGATACGGGAATTGCCGATAACATGACCGTTCTCTATCGCCTTGCGATGTCCGAACTTCACACGCTCGGACAACTTCCGCACCTCGTCCTGCGCTATGCTCGACATTATCGTCAGGCGAAGCTCGCTGTCCGGCTCGATAGTGCAGATGTTGTCCGTCAGGAAGAATACCCCGACCCCGTGTTTCAGCAGGTCGCGGGTGTAGGTCAGGCTGTCTATCGTGTTGCGTGCGAAACGGCTGACTTCCTTTGTCAGTATCAGGTCGAATCTGCCGTCAAAAGCGTCCTGTATCATGCGCTGGAACTGTACTCGGTTCTCGGCATTCTCGCCTCGGATACGGTCGGCGTAGCCCTCCACATATTTCCAGTTCGTGTTGCGCTGTATCAGCTCCCGGAAGTGGCTTTCCTGGTTCTCGATAGACATGGTCTGCTCGTCGCGGGTCGTCGAGACGCGAGCGTAGTAGGTCACGCGGAGGTCGAAGTCTTCTATCTGCTTGCGCTCGGTTCGCATACGGTTAATTACTTCGTAGATGTCCATAGCATCTCTCCTTATTCTTGTTATATTATATGTTTATTATACCATACCGAGCAGAAATTGTCAAGAGTACAACAAGTTACACCGAAAAATGTGAAAGAAAAACTCACCCGAAATTCCGGGTGAGCCTGCTAACTGAATATCTCTGATCTTTATTGAGAGCGGGGGGCGTTATCCGTATAAATACCTGCTTCTATTTCATCGTCAAAGGTGAACATTACCGTGAGTTTCTTTTCGGAGAACGGGTAAACCAACACTTTTTCGCTCATAGGATCGAATATCCAGTATTCCCTGACACCCCACTTTGAATATAATACCAGTTTTTCGACTGTGTCATATAGATAGTTTTGAATTGCAGTTGGAGCTGTAAGAAAATATAATTCAAATCGGAAATATCATCAAACAATTGAATTGTTGCTTTTGAAGCTATCGAAAAGTCGATAAGGATATAGCTTTCGTATTCGTTTTTGGCAAATTCTTCGACTACGGTGGATTTTCCGATACGGCGTGCGCCCTCTATCAGCAATGCAGTTTTTCCCTCGGATTCTTTTTTTCCATTCCAGCAGTTTGTCATATATCTTGCGCTTAAACATATTCATTCTCCTTGCTTAAACATATTCGCAACATTAAAAGTTGACCAAATTTGCAAAATCGCATTTTGTTTAAGGCTGTTATACCACAATATCGCAAAATTATCAACGACTAATGTACTTGTCTGTACAACAAAAGTGACTACGACAACGGTTCAATCCGCTGTCGGAGTCTTGCTGTTTATTACAGTTCATTAATGCATATTATCAAAGATTCCGTTGTCAATCAGTATGATTTTCCCGAAGCAGTTGCAAATCTTTGCGTACTATGATATAATAAATCGGAATGAGTCGATTATTCGGGAGGGCTGGACAGGCACTATGGACTGGAAATATCTGTTTGAAAAGAAGATTCTTACCCGCGGACGGGACTATTACAAAAGGCTTTATGATTATTTATCCCGTTTGTATGTCTCTGGCCTGTCAGAAATCAATAGCAGATTATAACAATATGAAAAAGATCGCAATGTTCACTATTAGGACGCGCGGTGATGTACAGCCCTATAATATGCAGGAATAATACTATCAAAGGAAGCGGTGGTAACAATGTCAACACAAAGCTCGGTAAAGGAGCGTACGACCGACAAGGTCAAGGAGCCTGAACAATACAATGTTATAATGCTGAACGACGATTTCACGACAATGGAGTTCGTCGTTGAGGTGCTTACCGATATATTTCATAAAGACAAGGTGACTGCGGAAGCTCTGATGATGCGCGTTCATCAGGAAGGAAAAGCTGTCATCGGGAAATACCCCTACGACATAGCGGCCACGCGGGTAAAGAAAGCCCTCGGGCGCGCACGCGAACAGGGCTTCCCTTTCAGAATGACGGTAGAGGAGGCGTGAGCATGGAGCTTGCATACGATGCCGCGAATGTGATAAACGCGGCGATCAGATACGCAAAGAATAACAGACGCGAGTTCGTTACGCCCGAGGTGCTTCTGCTGTCGATGCTGGACAACGACGACAATTTCAGCGAAGCCCTGCAGGTCTGCGGAGGAGACAGCAAAGCGCTGACCCGCGAGCTTACCGGCTATATCAGCGAATATATCGACGAAACGCAGGGCGACCCGGAATTCTCCGAAGGCACCGGAGCCGTACTTGCCGTAGCGGCTCGAAGCGCACTGAACAGCGGAGCCGGAGATATATGCGTCCGGCATTTAATACGCGGTATCTGGTCACTCGAAAACAGTCACGCCGTGTATTTCATGGAGCGTCAGGGACTGACCGAACTTGATCTGTTACAGGAAATGGCGTATCTCGAGGACGAGGAATACGATGAAGATGACAAGGATGTCAGCACAAAGACAAAACACGAAAAGGAAGAAAATAACGAAAGCGCGGGACTCTATGCTCCGTGCTTGAACGATACTCTGAAAGATATAAACCCGCTTATCGGGCGCGAATACGAGCTCGATCGCACAATACAGATACTCTGCCGCCGCGACAAGAACAATCCCTTGCACATCGGTGAGCCGGGTGTCGGCAAGACCGCAATAACCTACGGGCTTGTGGAGCTTATCCGCTCCGGCGATGTTCCCAGACCGCTGAAAGGCGCGAAGGTGTTCGCCCTCGATCTCGGAGGAATGCTCGCCGGAACGCAGTACCGCGGCGACTTCGAGAAGCGCTTCAGGAAGGTGCTCGCGGAGATAGGCAGGGAAGAAAAGCCGATAATCTACATCGACGAGATACACGATCTTGTGGGAGCGGGCGCGGTCGGTGAGAGCTCTTTCGACGCGTCGAATATGCTGAAACCGTATCTTGCGGACGGGCATATCCGCTTTATCGGCGCGACCACTTTTGAGGAGTACAAGCGGCACTTTGAGAAGAACAAAAGCCTTGTGCGCCGCTTTCAGAATGTCGAGATAAAGGAGCCCACCGAAGCCGAGACAGTAAAGATACTGCTGGGTCTGAAAGAGCGTTATGAGAGGTTCCACGGCGTGACTTATGCCGATGATGTTACGGAATACGCGGTTAAGATGAGCGCAAAGCACATACATGAGCGTTTCCTGCCGGACAAGGCTATCGATCTGATCGACGAGGCGGGAGCATACAGAAAGCTGCACCCCGCAGAGGACGGCGGATTTATAGTGGATAAGCAGGTAATAAACGAGGTGCTTACCACTATCTGCCGTGTTCCGGTGGAGACTGTCGAGACCGAAGAAGCATCGAATCTTTCAAAACTGGAGGATAATATGAAAGCCCGTATCTTCGGGCAGGACGAGGCTGTTTCGCAGGTAGTCAATGCTGTGAAATTCTCTAAAGCGGGGCTGCTTGAGGACAACAAGCCTCTTGCAAGTCTGCTGTTCGTGGGACCCACAGGTGTCGGCAAGACCGAGATAGCGAAGTGCCTTGCGGACGAGCTCGGCGTTAAGCTGGTGCGCTTTGATATGAGCGAGTACGGAGAAAAGCATTCCGTCGCAAAGTTGATCGGCTCCCCGGCAGGCTATGTCGGCTACGAGGACGGTGGACTTCTCACCGAGGCGATACGGAAAAGCCCGTCGGCGGTACTGCTGCTTGATGAGATAGAAAAAGCCGACCCGAGTATCTACAACATTCTGCTGCAAATAATGGATTACGCGACCCTCACCGACAATCAGGGACGCAAGGCGGATTTCCGCAATGTTGTTGTGATAATGACATCGAACGCGGGAGCATCGCTGCTCGGCAAGAGCGCTCTCGGGTTCGGCAGCTCCGATATGAATACCGGAGCTCTCATGGAAGCCGTAAAGCGCACATTTCAGCCGGAATTCCGCAACCGCCTGAACCGTATCGTGCTTTTCAACGGAATGAACGATGATATGGCGGCGCGGATAGTTGACAAGAAGCTCGGTGAGCTTGCAAATCTGCTTGCAGCGAAGAATGTGGAATTCACAGCCGACGGCAGCGCAAAGGAGCTTATCCGCAGAAAGGGGATCAGTCGCGAGTTCGGCGCGCGTGAGACAGACCGCGTACTCGGTAACGAAGTCAAGCCGTTGTTTGTAGATGAGATACTGTTCGGGGCGCTGAAAAACGGCGGCAGGCTGATACTTTCCGCGGAAGACGAAAGGTTCACGATAAGCACGGAGCCGAGGGAGTGAAAAAATGCCGGTATTTCGTTTGCGCAAGGGTGTGGTGGGATTTCCCGACCCGAGGCTCGCGGAGGACGACGGACTTCTCGCCGTGGGCGGAGACCTGTCGGTGGATATGTTGCTGCTTGCGTACACTCACGGCATTTTCCCGTGGTTCAATGAGGGCGACCCGGTTCTGTGGTGGTGTCCGCATGAGCGCTTCATCATCAGACCGCGGAATATCCATGTATCGAAGTCAATGCGGAAGTTTATGCGACTGCATGAAACATATATCATGCTCAACCGTGACTTTGCTGACACGATGCACCGCTGTCGTATCAAACGCGAGTTCAATGAGGGAACATGGATAACCGACGATATGGAAAAGGCATATAATGATCTCCGGAAAGCAGGCTACGCGGCAAGCGTGGAATCCTACATCGACGGCAAACGCGCGGGTGGTCTGTACGGTGTGTGCATCGGGCATAATTTCTTCGGTGAGAGTATGTTCACCGACATCGAGAACGGCTCGAAGCTCGCGCTGATACACCTTGCGCGGTATCTCGCGGAGAACGGGTTCAATATGATAGACTGCCAGTTCCGAACAGACCACCTCGCCAGCATGGGTGGAGAGATGATAAGCTATGATGAGTATATGAAATTGCTGAGACACGGCGAGCTTCGCAATGTCCCGGAGAAAAATTGAGACCGATCGGTTATGCTATATCAGAAGTTAAAAACACAACAGGATGCCGGACAATCGGACATCCTGTTGTGTTTTACCCAATATTCTCTTAAGGCAGCGATATAAGTTGCATCACGCCGGAGCGTTTACTCGTTCGCTCAGATCCTTTATATCTTTGAGCGAAAGGCCGATAATATCAGCTATCTCTTCAAGTGAATCCTTGCCTCTTGAAAGAAACTTTAATGCAATATGAACCTTTTCCATAGGGCGATTTTCTTTAACTCTGTCTTCCATAAGTTTGCACATATAGCATTTCAAGGAATTCTTTTTTACTTGTTTGCGTCTGCGCACGCTCATCAAAAACAAGGCGGTCATATCTCCAGCAGATTTCTGAACACTTTGGTGATAGACGATTCACCATTGTGATTCCACGAGAACTGTACATCACTGCCCGCCTGTGGCTTTTCTGTCACGGTATCGGCGAGCTTTGCGGGAATGAGCAGTTCCCAGTAACGAACCATATATGTATCGCCCTCTATCGATTCCACAACGCCGAGGTGCTGCTCAAATATCTGCATGAATCCGTCCTGTACTTTTACCTTACGATAGAGCGGGAATTCCTTGCTTATTTCTTCAAGTGCCTTTTCGTCCTCAAGCTTGGCAAAATCGGAGCTTTCAATCAACTTCCCCTTGAACGACTTCGCTTCCTCGGTAAGCGGCAGGAACATCAGTGCATCGAAAGAGTTGCCGCATACGTCGGTAATACCGTATTTCGCGCCGCGTTCAAAGCCGAATCTCGGATAATAATAAGGCTCTCCCATAAGCGCTATACCGGATATACCCGCTTCTTTGGCGAGCTTTATCGTTTCTCTCATAAGCGCTCCGCCTATATCGTTGCCTTCAAGCGTAGGTTCCACCGCAAGCGGTCCGAATGTCGCAATATCGTGCTTTGTCTCGCCGTCAGCTATCCACGCCTTTTTATAGTACACGGCTCCGACTATCTTTCCGTCGTGCTCCGCTATGCGGCTTATCTCCGGAATATAGTCCGCGGAATCTCTTATGATACGGATAAGTAAATGCTCGGTGCAGCCGGCCAGTATTTGTTCCAGAAGCTTCTGACTGTCATAAGCTCTGCGTTTTTGTAGTCTGCGGGTGTTTCCGCTCTGATGATAAGGTCGTTCAACATAATTATTCTCCCTTGTATTCTGATATATTGATTATATCACAGAAATTATTATGCGTCAACCTGTAAGAGTGTTTTTGACAGGAAGCCTATCAAAAAGCGGGCTATCAATTCTTTGCCGTTTCAGAATTAACAAATCATTAAAACTGACTCTTGTGTCCCGAAATATGGCGCTTGAAAACCCAATAAAAAATCATTGTCAGAACAACTGTTCCAAATCAGGGACAGTTGTTCTTTTAACTGTTGAAAGTCAATCAGGAATATGATATAATGATGAAAATGTTCGTTGGAGGCAGGCTATGTCAAATAAAGAAATATACGACGGTGAGATAAGTGTTGAGGGCTTGAGACAATTCTTTCAGGAAAAGAACGACTTCACCAACATGCCGACTTGGGATGTCGGAGCGCTTGATGAAGATCAGGCAGAATTCCGAGAAATAATTTTCGGTTATCTTAACAAAGTCTGGGATGCAGCCGCAAAAAGGAAAGGCATGAAATACCGTTCCTGGAATTACACTAGAGATGCTCCTACAGAGCTGTTAAGGAATCGCATTGGTGATATCGTTGCGGAAAGTATGCTAAGAATAGCCAACGACGATGATAAGCTGGAAGAGCTGACCGAAAAATTTGTTTTGCCCGCGTTGCTGTCAGGGAAGGACGGTGATGAAGTCCTCGGAAATGTAATGTCGCTGCTTATGGATACGATGAATTACAGCGAGATTGCAAAAGCACAAAGGGAGTTTTCCTGTGACGAGGATTTCAGAAATACAAAAAGAACAAACTATGCAAAGGAAGATCACAACAAGCGATACAGTCATTCGGAGGCAGAACAGCTGAAAAAGGTAAGCCTTGAGGATCTTCCTGAAGAGCTTGCGTCAGAAGATGATCAGATCGGGTAGCTGATAAGTAAGATCACGGTCGAAATGGTTTTAAATTCATTTGAGGAAAGAGAACGAAAGATCGTTGAGATGAGACTTTATGGTGCAACACAAGCTGAGATAGCAAATGAACTTGGTCTGTCGCAGAGTTATGTGTCAAAGCTTGAGAAGAAGATTGTTGAAAGACTGGAAATAGGCTTTGCAGAGTGATAACTGTATATCGCCGTTGTGAAATTGCATATAAAATTCTTCTCCGAATATACAAAATAAACAAACTTTCAAAAAATATCATTTTCAGGAATTTTTTTCCTCCGCAAACATCTGTTATATTATAGAGGGCGAAAAAAGATACAGAGGTCGGTACTGTATTTTTTCCGCGCTCGATTATCGGAATGAGAACATGAGCACCTGCTTACGGTCAGGCACCGTATAGGAGGTGTTCTTTTTGTTCTCAAAATCAAGGCGGTCGTGTTTCACGCCTGCCTCAAATCAAGAAAGGAGCAATTTTTATTACCCAAAATAACGAATTAAAAATGTACAGCTGCGCCTACATCATGGACACGCAGCTGAAATCGA